>JAICLG010000381.1 GCA_025927515.1 Hyphomicrobium sp. | reverse complement strand
TCGGTCCGGCGGTTCAGGGTGCGCGAAATGGTGTCGAGCGCGACCTTGATGAAGCCGTACAGCGCGACCTCGTGCATTTTATAAAGCGAGCGGTACATGATCTTGGCGAACCAGCCTTCGATCCGCAGTGACTTCCCTGATATGAATCCCATCAGGTTGCCGACGGTCGAATAATTGCCGAGCGAAACGAGCGATCCAAAATCGCGATATTTGAATGGCGTCAGTTTGGTTTCGCCCTGGATACGGCGTTGTAGCTGGCGAACCAGATGCGTCGATTCCTGGTGCGCGGCCTGAGCCCGGGGAGGAATGGCCGCCGTCTCGCCTTCGGGCACGAGATACGCAGCATCTCCGATAACAAAGATATTATCGTCGCGCGTGGTCTGCAGCGTTGGCTTGACCACGAGCGTGTTGGAGCGGCTGACCTCAAGCCCGTCGAGCTTGGATAAAACGTCAGGGCCTTTCACGCCTGCGGCCCACACGACCAGTTCCGAAGCGATGAATTCGCCGTTTTGGAGCGTCACGCCCTTATCGCTTACGCTCGTTACCGGACTGCCGACGTGAATCTGGACGCCGAGCTCCTTCAGAATATTCGACGTGGCAATCGACAGCCGTTCGGGAAGTGCCGGCAGAATACGCGGCGCGGCTTCGATCAGCGTGATCTTGATATCCTTCTCTGGGTCGATCTTGTCGAGGCCAAAGGCGACAAGGCCGCGCGCCGCGTGGTGCAACTCTGCGGAAAGCTCCGTTCCCGTGGCGCCGGCGCCGATGATCGCAACGTGCAATTGCCCAGGTCTTACGGGACCATTCTGGGCATAGGCACGTACGCAGGCGTTGATCAGGCGGCGATTGAATCTTTCCGCCTGCTCGGGCGTATCGAGCATGATCGCATGCTCTTTGACGCCCGGCGTACCAAAGTCATTCGATACGCTGCCGACAGCGATGACCAACGTGTCGTAAGGAAACCAGCGATCGGGCGTGACCTCACGCCCGTCCTCATCGTAAGTTGCGGCGAGGTGTACGCGTTTGTTGGCGCGGTCGATGCCGATCATCTCGCCGTAACGGTATTGGAAACCGTGCCAATGCCCCTGCGCCTGATATGGCAGCTCGTGGCGGCCCGTATCCATACTGCCGGCGGCGATCTCGTGCAGCAGCGGCTTCCAGATGTGCGTGCGCGCGCGATCAACGAGCGTGATGTCGGCCTTGCCACGTTTGCCCAGCTTGTTGCCGAGCTGCGTCGCCAGCTCAAGACCTCCGGCGCCGCCACCAACGATGACGATCTTGTGCAGTTTTTTTGTTGCGTCGGAAGCGGGTGCAGCGGTCGTCATGTTCACCTCATACGCGCAATGTTGAACCGGCTGCTCTAGGATCGAAGCTCGCCGCCGGTTGCCTTCTTAACATCGGCGATTATTTTTTTGGTAATCGCGTCGATGGCTTGATCTGTGAGCGTCTCGCTTGTGGGCTGAATCGTGACTTCGATAGCGATCGATTTCTTGCCCTCGCTCGCGAGATTGCCGCCCTCAAATACATCGAAGACGTTAACGGCTTTGATCAGCGCTTTGTCGGCACCCGTCGCAGCCTTGATGACGTCCCCGGCCGCCGTGTCTTTCGGTACGACGAACGCCAGATCGCGTTTTAGCGGCAACAAGTCAGAGCCCGCAAGCGCCACCTTGGCGCGCGACTTTTTCTTCTCGGGCGGCAGCGCATCGATGAAGATTTCGAACGCCGCGACCGGCGCTTCGACGTCGAGGGCCATCAGCGTCGCAGGATGAATCTCGCCGAAATAGGCGAGCACCGTTTTCGGTCCAAGACGCAGCGTGCCGGAGCGGCCTGGATGATACCACGACGGGCAATCGCGCGTGATCTGCGCCTTGTTCGGATCAAGACCCAGGGCAGCCAGGGCTGCGAAGACGTCGGCTTTGACGTCGAACACACCGACGGGCTGAGCGCCGCCGGTCCAGTGACGCCCAGAGCCGCTGAGCGCGGCACTCCCGGCGCGCACCGCTGCGGCGCTCAGGTATTGATCTTCGGGTTTCTCACCACGATAGGCTTGGCCGAGTTCGAACAAAGCGACATCCGACGCGCCGCGATTGCGGTTGCGCGTAACTGCCGTCAGCAGACCTGGAAGAAGTCCCGGCCGCATCGAAGACATTTCCGTTGAAATCGGATTGGCGAGATCGAGCGCCGGAGCGCCGCCGCCGAAATGGGTTGCTT
>JAICLG010000147.1 GCA_025927515.1 Hyphomicrobium sp. | reverse complement strand
TCGGGCCGGATGTGCATATCGGCAACTTCGTCGAGGTGAAAAATACGACGCTTGGGGCGGGGGCCAAGGCCAATCACCTTGCCTATCTCGGTGACGGTACCGTCGGGGCCAAAGCGAACGTGGGGGCGGGTACGATCTTCTGCAATTATGATGGCTTCAACAAGCACAGGACGGAAATCGGGGAGGGAGCGTTCATCGGCTCCAACACGTCGCTCGTCGCGCCGGTTTCGATCGGGGCCGGGGCCTACATCGGCTCGGGCAGTGTCATTTCGAAGAACGTCAGGCCGGGTGCCCTTGCGCTGGAACGCGCAACTCAAGAGGAGCGCCCCGGCTGGGCTGAGAAGTTCCGCACGATGATGTCTCGCAGAAAGACACCGCGGTGAATTAAATTGTTAACGAAACGGCTAACTTGTGTCTCAGCCTTGCAACCTCACGTAGTGTCGTTAATCTGAAATATTCTGTGATTTGAGAAGATCCTTAACGGCCCCCATCGTTCGGGCGGGGCGAGTCAGCTGAGGGACATCTGATGTGCGGGATCGTTGGGATTCTCGGCAAATCATCGGTCGCGAATAATCTGGTCGATGCGCTGCGGCGCCTCGAATATCGCGGCTATGATTCGGCTGGCGTCGCGACCGTCGAGGACGGCACGCTCGATCGCCGCCGCGCCGAAGGCAAGTTGCGCAATCTCGAAAAACGTCTTCTTGCCGAGCCGCTTGCCGGGCGCACGGGGATCGGCCATACGCGCTGGGCGACGCACGGCCGCCCGATCGAGCGCAATGCGCATCCGCATATGACCGCAAAGGTGTCGGTCGTCCACAATGGCATCATCGAAAATTTCCGCGACCTGCGCGCCAAGCTCGAAGCCAAAGGGCATCGCTTCGAAACGGACACCGATACCGAAGCCGTCGTTCATCTCATCACGGACGAGTTGGACCAAAGCAACGACCCCGTCGCCGCCGCGCACAAGGCTTTGAACCAGCTCCAGGGTGCGTTCGCGCTGGGCATCATCTTCGCAGGCCATGACGATCTCATGATCGCAGCCCGCAAGGGATCGCCCCTCGCGATCGGACATGGATCGGGCGAAATGTATCTTGGGTCGGATGCTATCGCCTTGGCGCCGTTCACCGACGCGATCACGTACCTCGAAGAAGGCGACTGGGCGGTGCTCCACCGCTCGGGTGCGGACATCTACGACCGCGATGGGGCGCGCATTGAGCGCCCGATGATCAAGGCGGTTGCAAGCTCGCTGCTCGTCGACAAAGGCAACTATCGCCACTTCATGGCGAAAGAGATTCACGAGCAGCCGGAAGTCATCTCGCACACGCTGGCGAATTATCTCGATATGGCCGCGGCGCGCGTCAATTTTCCGGATCTCGGCGTCGATCTCGCGAACATCAGCCGGGTCACGATTTCGGCGTGCGGCACGGCTTATTATGCAGGATTGGTTGCCAAGTACTGGATCGAGCGGTTTGCTCGTCTGCCGGTCGACATCGATGTTGCATCCGAGATGCGATATCGCGAAACGCCGCTGCCGGAAAATGGATTGGCAATTTTCGTTTCCCAGTCTGGCGAAACCGCCGACACGCTGGCGACGCTGCGCTACTGCAAGGCCAACCGGCAGCACGTTGCGTCGATCGTCAACGTCAGGACATCGACGATCGCGCGTGAATCGCATGCGGTCTTGCCGACGCTGGCGGGTCCGGAAATCGGCGTCGCCTCGACGAAGGCTTTTACCTGTCAGCTTTCGGTGCTCGCGTGTCTTGCGATCGCGATCGGCAGGGCCCGCGGCGAGATCGCGCCCGAGCAGGAAACGGCGCTTGTCACAGCCCTGACCGAGGTACCGCGGCACGTAGCAGCCATCCTGCGCAATGAGGATATCTATCTGCCGGTTGCCCAGGATCTCGCGAAGGCCCGTGACGTACTCTATCTTGGCCGAGGATCGAGTTTTCCCATCGCGCTCGAAGGCGCGCTCAAGCTCAAGGAAATTTCCTATATCCACGCCGAAGGGTATGCGGCGGGTGAGTTGAAGCACGGCCCGATCGCGCTGATCGACGAAAGCGTGCCGGTAATCGTCGTCGCTCCGGAGGATGAACTCTTCGAAAAGACGGTTTCAAATCTTCAGGAGGTTGCAGCGCGGGGCGGGCAGATCATCCTGATTTCCGACGCACCACCAGAAAAGGCCGGGTGCAAGCTTGCTGCCCATATCCCGATGCCGGTGGTTGACGCCTTCATCGCACCTTTGCTCTATGCGGTGCCGATTCAACTTATCGCCTATCAGACGGCGGTGCAGATCGGGACCGATGTCGATCAGCCGAGGAATCTGGCAAAATCAGTAACGGTCGAATGACGGGGAAAACGTGACGGGATGAGGGCCCTTAAATTTGCCCAGTTCCGCTGTTTGCAATAGGGGAGAGGAGGTTGCGGCGCCTAGCGACGTGGTGGCCATGGGGGAAGAATTGCACATGACGCAGTTCCGGAGGCTCGAGCGCAGCTCGACGCTCGCCGCTGCGCTTTGCGCGTTTGCGCTGGCGGCGACAGGACTGCCGTGCGCCGGACATGCACAGGCAGCCAATTCCAAGCAAGCATCGCAAACCGAAAAGGATTCCAAAGCCTCTGAGGACGAGGCCAAGAAAAAGGCGGCGCACGAAGCCTATGACGCCGGCCTCAAACAGTTCGCCAATGGCCGATATCAACCGGCGATCGAGCAGCTTTCGGCAGCACTCAAATCAGGCGGACTATCCTCGACGGAGATTGCAAAAGCGCTCTACAGGCGTGGCGTCGCTTACAAGCGCCAGAAACAGCCGGGTCTTGCGATCTCGGATCTGACGAGTGCCCTTTGGCTGAAGGACGGTCTGAGCGGCAGCGATCGGGAAGCCGCCACGGCGGAACGGGCCGAGGCCTACCAAATGGCCGGCGTCCAGGATACCGGCAAAGGCCCGGAACGCGTCGTCGCCGAAACGACCTCGGGTGCCAACGCGAGTTCGGCGGGATTGTCGGCGGCTGCAATTGCGCAGGCTGCGGCCCGCAATGCGGACAAGGGAAGCGCGGCAGCCACAGAGGCCGCCCGTCAACGCGCCGCTTACGCCCCGGTCGATTCGCTTGCCGGGTCGGCCGTTACTGTGCATAGCCAGTCGGCGGCTCCGGCGACAACCGCGTCTTCGATCGGTTCGAGCGTGAAGGGCTTCTTTTCCAATCTATTCGGCGGGTCAGCCGGTACGAGCGCTCCCGTTCAAGCGCCTGCCGGGGTGACTACAGCCTCGACCGAGCCCGAGACATCGAGTTGGAGTACCGCTACGGTCGTGAAGGAAGGGGCTGCGGCTGCGGAACCGTCCAAAGCCACCCAACTCGGGGCTGCGCACGAAGCTGAGGGCGCTTCTCGCGCGACGAAGGGCAAATACAAGATCCATATCGCAGCATTGCGATCGCGCGCCGAAGCCGAGGCCTTGGCGCAGAAGATCGAAACCCAGCATGCCGGTGACCTCGACAACCGGGTGCCAACGGTGGACAAAAAGATCATCGGCAGCATGGGTACCTTTTACCAGGTCCGCATAGGGGGCTATGCATCCCAGGATGAGCCGCGCGGTATCTGCAATAAGCTCAGGAGCAGTGGCCTAGACTGCCTTGTCGTGACAAACTGAGGGTAGCCCGGGCTCGATCGGGCTTATTAGCCCGAGTAGGAGAGCATGAGCGTACCTCCGTCCGCACCCGATCCGGAACACGAGCCCCGGCGTCAAACGGGTGGTGACGGTCCGGACGCGGCGCAGCTCACCGAGGGATTGAAGCGGCTGGCTAGCACAGACCCTAAACCCGGATGGCGGTTGGGATCGCGTTTTCGCAACGCCTTCCTGACCGGCCTCGTCATCGTCGGCCCAGTGACTATTACGCTCTGGATCATGTGGGGCGTGATCCACTGGGTGGATGCGTGGATAAAGCCGCTCCTGCCGACGGTGTTCAATCCTGATACCTATCTGCCGTTTCCGGTGCCGGGCCTTGGGCTCGTCGTCGCGATCATGGGTCTGACCCTCATCGGAGCGCTTGCGGCAAATCTGTTGGGCCGGACGCTGGTCTCGTCGGGTGAGCTGATGCTCTCGCGCACGCCGATCGTGCGGAACGTCTACGGTGCGCTGAAGCAGATCTTCGAAAGCGTGATCTCGACCACGGGCCCGAACCAGAGCTTTCAGAAAGTCGGCATGATCGAATTTCCGTCGAAGGAAATCTGGAGTCTCGTTTTCGTCACCGGGGAGACGACGGGCGAGATCAAGGACGTGGCGCCCGGCGGCGAAAACGATCTGCTGACGGTGTTCATGCCGACCGGCATCGTCCCGCCGACGGGCTTCATCTGCTTCGTGCCGCGTTCGAACGTTCTCTTTCTGTCAATGACCGTGGAAGAGGCTGCCAAGATCATCCTTTCAGGCGGCATCGTCATGCCGAACATTGACGACAAGCTGAAGACGATTGGAGCGGGGCTACGGCCCGGCTCGCATTTGCCCGCAGGGGACAAGACGACCTAGGCCGCCCGAAAGAGGCGCACGGCTTCGTCACATTCGAAAACATAGAGTAGCGTTCGAAGCGCCTTTCCCCTGGGCGATGCGAGGTTCGGATCCTTGGAGAGCACGAGGGTGGCGTCATCGCGTGCCGCGGCAAGCAAGGTTTCATAACCCGGCACTTCGGCAACCCGAAATCCCGGCGCGCCGCTTTGGCGAGCGCCCAGAATCTCACCCCCGCCGCGAAGCTCGAGATCCTTTTCCGCGATGCGGAAACCGTCTTCGGTTTCCTCCATCATCTTGAGGCGCTGCTCCGCCGTTTCGCCGAGTGGCGCTTTGTAAAGCAGCATGCAGAAGGATTCGCGCGTGCCTCTACCCACCCGGCCGCGAAGCTGATGAAGCTGGGCCAGCCCAAAGCGTTCGGCGTGCTCGATCACCATGATGTTGGCGTTCGGCACGTTGACGCCGACCTCGATGACCGTCGTCGCAACGAGGATCTTGAGCTGCCCGGCTGCGAAAGCCGCCATCGTCTCGTCCTTTTCCTTGCCGGAGAGACCGCCGTGCAAGAGACCGACACCTTCCCCGAATATCTGGCGCAGGTAGGCAAAGCGTTCCTCGGCAGCCGCGAGATCGGTCAGCTCGGAACTCTCGATCAGCGGGCAAACCCAATAGATCTGTGCCCCTTCGGCAAGCTGCACGCGGACGCGGTCGATCAACCGTTCAAGAAGTTCCAGCGGCACGGCCTTGGTCGTGATCGGCTTTCGGCCGGCAGGTTTTTCCGTCAGCTTTGACACGTCGAGATCGCCGTAGTGCGTCATCAGCAGCGTTCGAGGAATAGGTGTCGCCGTCATCACCAGGACGTTGGTATCGTCGTTGGCACCCTTTGCCTGGAGCGCAAGACGCTGATGGACGCCAAAACGGTGCTGTTCATCGATGACGGCGACGGCGAGATCCTTGAAGGTGACGTCGGACTGAAAGAGCGCATGAGTCCCAATCAGGATATCGGTTTTGCCGGTAGTTAGATCCTCGATAATCCGATCGCGTGCCTTGCCCTTTTCCCGTCCGGTCAGCAGGGCGATCCGCAAACCAGCGCTTTCGGCGAGCGGCGCGATCGTCTCAAGGTGCTGACGCGCAAGCACTTCGGTCGGCGCCATCAACGCTGCCTGGGCGCCGGCTTCGACCGCGATCGCCATCGTCATAAGCGCGACGACGGTCTTGCCGGAGCCGACGTCCCCCTGCAGGAGGCGCAACATGCGATGTGGCGCCGCCAGATCCTCGGCAATCTCGCCGAGTGCGGTCTGTTGGGATGATGTCAGCGTGAAGGGGAGGGCGCTTGCGATCTTAGTCCGCAGGTGCCCGTCACCTGAAAGGCGGCGGCCGCGTTCTGTTTTCAAATTTTGGCGGACGAGGGCGAAGGCCAACTGACCCGCCAGAAGCTCATCGTAAGCGAGCCGCTGCCACGGTCCCGCGCCGTTCGAGACGTCCTGGGCGTCGGCGGGTCTGTGGATGCGGTTGAGTGCATCTTTGAAGGCAGGCCAGCCGCGGGCTTCGAGCCAACGCTCGTCCTGCCATTCGGGAAGATCTGGTACCCGTTCAACGGTCTGCCGTGCGGCCTTGACCATGATCTTGCCTGACAGTCCTGCGGTCAATGGATAGACCGGTTCGAGCATCGGCAACTCGTCGCGCGCTTCGGGCGAGACGATGTAATCCGGGTGCGCCATCTGCAGCGCTTCACCGTAACGTTCGATGCGGCCCGAGACGAATCGAATTTCACCTTCTGGAAGCTGCTTCTCGATGAATTTGCGCTCGGCGTGGAAAAACACGAGATCGATCCGCGCTGTGTCATCCTCACAGGTGACTTTGTACGGGGCCTTCCTGTTGCCGCGCGGCGGCGGCTTGTGCTTCAGCACCCGCAGCTGCAAAGTCACGATTGTGCCCGGAACGGCGGAGGCGAGTTGCGGCTCGGTGCGACGGTCGATGACGCCCGTCGGCATGTGCCATAGAAGATCGACGACGCGTGGCTCCGTGACCCCGGGGGGTAGCGCCAAGCACTTCTTCAGCAGCAGGATCAGTCGCGGACCAATCCCGGATATCGTCTGCGCCGACGCGAACAGCGGGTTGAGGAACGAAGGGCGCATCGTCGAAATCGATTACAGTTGAGGACGTGTTCCGTACCGCCGCCCGGTCTCACGGGTGTTCGGTCGTGGTATAGAGGGCCGTGAACCAAGGGTCGCGGCAAATCGCACCGCTCTCTCCGCTAGGCGTCTGGGACGGCGGGCGTTATAGAGGCCCTTCGTACGGACGGCGCACCGTGACGGTTGACTGCTTGCCAGTCAAGCCGCGAGAGGCCGATATCCCATTTGCCATGCGATCTGGGCATACGATGACGGACGACCTCGATACGCGGCGACGGCGCGCCTCCTATCGTGCCCATCACCGCGGCACGAAGGAGATGGACCTGCTGATGGGCCGCTATGCCAATGCGCGGCTTCCGGCGTTCTCCCCGGACGAGCTGACGCACTTCGAAACGTTCCTGAGCCTTCCCGACCCGATGTTGCAGGGTTGGATATTTTCGGATCGCGCGGAGGGCGGCGAATTTAAGGACCTGATCGCGGACATGCGCGTTTTTCATCGCCTCGCTGCCGAGGCAAACTGATTTCTGCAATGACGGACCAGCTTACCAAATCGCGCGTCGTCTTTTCCGGAGTTCCCGAAGGGTTCGACGGGCGAGTCATCGCCGACGTTACGAGGGCGGCGCGCAGCGGCGATCAGCCTGGGCTGCATCTTCACGTCGCGCGTGACGATCGCAGGCTTGAAGAATTGCAGGCGGCGATCGCGTTTTTTGCTCCCGACATTGCCGTCGTTCCGTTTCCGTCGTGGGATACGGTTCCCTACGATCGCACGAGCCCGAATGCCGAGATTGTTTCCCGGCGGATCACGACGCTCGGGCGGCTTGCCATCGGCGGGCGCAAGAAGCCGACGCTCGTTCTGACGACCGTCAACTCGATCCTTCAGCGGGTGCCGCCGAGGAGTTTCATTCGCGGTGCCGTCAAGACGATCGCGCCGGG
>JAICLG010000385.1 GCA_025927515.1 Hyphomicrobium sp. | reverse complement strand
GGCAGCGCCGGTGGGCCGGACGGCCTCCAGCTGATGCTCGGCTTCTGCGGCGCCGGCTTCAAGAAAGGCCCGGCGATCGGCACGTGCATGGCCGAGCTGATCGTCAACGGCCAGGCGTCGACCGTCGACCTGACCCCCTTCCGCCTCGGGCGCTACCTCGACGACAGCTGGCGGCAGCCGTGGAGCGAAAACGAATACCACCTCTCGTCCGATTTCGGGCATGGCTTCTAACGAAGCTTGATCTCGCGCAGAGGCACGGCGTATCCCGTCATTCCGAGCCGCAGCGAGGAATCTCCTCGCTGTATCCCCGACCGAGCGCGTTGGGAAGCGCAGGAGAGATGCTTCACTGCGGTTCAGCATGACGAGGCTTTCCCGCGCCTCTGCGCGAAGAACTCTTTCGTCAATTTTTCTGACTGTCAATCTCATTGACTTCCTGGCGAGGACTGTGTATTCTCCTCACATGGTCGACCATGCGTTCGTCGGAATTGCCATGGACATGAAGGGAACACAGAACAATGGCCGCTGAATCGCGACTCGATGAAATCGTTATTCCGGCGCTGCTGCGTTCGGCGCGCGGCAGCTATGGACTGGTGATCAAGCGACGGCTGTACGCCTACGGTTTTGACGACATGCCGCACAACGGACCGTATGTGCTCGGCGGCATGGCCAACCACGGCATGACGCCCGAAACCCTCATCCGCGCCCTGGGAATCTCGAAACAGGCCGCCAGCCAGTTGATCGATGTGCTCGTGGTACGCGGCTACCTCAGTCGGGCGATCAATCCGGACGATCGCCGTCGCATGACGCTGGAACTGACCGAGCGCGGACGAGCGGCGGCGGCGGCCGTGCAGGACGGCATCCGGTGGGTAGATCGCGAACTCGCCAAGACGCTCACCTCGGAGGAGATCCACACACTGCGCAAGGGTCTGGCCGCGCTCAGCGATATTCGCGAGCAGGACGAGGCGTGATTGCTGCTCAGGCGAGCCATGCGCCGTTGAGCATGATCGGTCCGGCTTCCGCTTCGGCCGGGTTGCGCCAGGCGAGGATGCGCTCCGGGCGCAGTTGGAAGAAAACGTAACCGGGCGAGTTTCGAGCATCGAAGCCGGCGGCGCGCGCATGGGCCTCGGCCAGCGCGTCGTCGGCTTCGACCGCGATCTCGACGACCGGTCCCTCGACGATCACCACATCGCGCGTGGGGCCAAGCCCGAGTCGTGCCCAACCGGCACGACGCAAATTGCGGGCGGTGCGCGTCGTCGCCGGCGTCGCCATCGTTAGTGTCGCGCCATCCCAGTAGTAGGAGAGGGGAAGCAGGTAAGCATCGCCGCTTGCCGAGGCGGAGGCAACCCAGAGATCGACCTCGCTTTCGAGTTTCGCGCGCGTATCCGCGATCCGCTCACTCAATAATCGAACGCTCATTCGTTGCCTTTCTCCTGCCGCACCGACTTACTCCGGGAAACGCTCGGGGTAGCGTGCGTAGGTGAAAATCGTATCGGCGTCGATGCGAATGAAGGCACCGTCGCCCCAGTCGCGCACCGTTTCGCCCTGGCCGCTCCGCTGGATCTCAATCAACGCATCGAACTCTGCCGCGTCTTCGCCAAGCACGGCCGCCCGCCCATGGACGATGATCGCGAAATCGATCCCGTCGTAGAGCGTCAGGCTGATGGCCGGCTGGCGGCGCAAATGGCGCACGCGCGCCGCTTGCATCGTCGTCGGAATATAGAAGTCGCCGCGATAGAGGAAGGCACCGATCGGCGCGACGCGCGGCTCGCCCTTCGCCGTCACGGTTGCCAACGCAACCGGTAAAACGCCCTTTACAGCCTGCGTCAATTGGCGAGCGTTCAGCGAATGCTCCGGCATCTGGAACGAACTGCGCAGAAACGGCCCGGCCCGCTCGATGCTGTCGCGCAGCCGCGCATCGAGCCGTTCAAGATCATCCGCTGTCTCGTACACGCCACCCCCTCGTCTCGCGCACTATCTCGACCCGACAAGGATAGCGACCCACCGGCAACCGGACATCCGAAGAATGACGCAAAATCACACAAGTAGTCCAATGACTCGACATAAGTGACTACCAGACAGTGTTGTTCGTTGATCACTCTCGAACCCCTCACCGTGGTCGTTCGTTCTAGCAGGGGTGGTCCGGTGCCTCGATTGCCGGGCTGCCGGACACG
>JAICLG010000240.1 GCA_025927515.1 Hyphomicrobium sp. | reverse complement strand
GGTGCGCGCGAGCCAGCCGTTATTCTGCGTCAGCAGAGCTTCTTCCGTGCCCTCGATATCCACTTTGACAAGATCAACGCGGCTCCATCCGAATTCGGCGAGAATATCTTCGACGGTGCGGACGGCGACTTCGATGGTATTCGGCAGTTTGTGCATTTGCGACGTTTGAAGCGCGCTGCATGTCGGATTTTTTCCCGTCCGCAGCATTAGGCGTTCAGATTTCGGGCCCACAGCACAGGTGGCGATTACGCCTTGCAACGTGTTCCACTCGACCGTGCGCCGAAGACGTTTTATGTTGCGCGGATCAGGCTCAACGAGAATAAATTCCGATTTCGGAAATTGTGCAGCGAGTGCGAGCGCTGCCATGCCAATGTTCGCGCCGAGATCAAGAATTCGCCGAGGCGGTATCGGTAATACGTCGTCAAACGCATATTCGTCGTCGAGAAAGACGCCTTTTAGTGCTCCCGAATAAACGGGCGTCATGGGAAGGCGTATTATTTGGTTTCTATAGGATAGCGCTATCGTCTCTTCAGGTTCGTTCGTGGAATGGCGATCGTGCCACCGGCCGCGATAATGGAAATTGAAATACCAGAGCAGGGGCATCCCCAGCCGATGAAACGCGCGCGTGTCGTGCACGACATGGCGCATCGCGCGGAGACTTTCCGCAAGACTCATATGCGTCCTCTCATCTTTATGGCTTGTTGAGACGTGCCGTGTGCTTTTCGGCAACGAGGGTATGAATGATCGAAAGATGCTTTTTCACCATCTCCTCGGATGAAAAGCGTTGTTCAGCATTGAGACGGCAGGCGCGCCGATTGATTTCCTGGGTATGTTCTACGGCCTCGATCATTTCATCTTCATTCGAGACGAGAAATCCAGTGATGCCGGCTTGGATGAGCTCGGGCATCGAACCGCGGGACATTGCTATCACGGGAGTTCCGCATGCCAGTGCTTCTGGGACAACGATTCCAAACGGTTCCTCCCAACGTATGGGAACCAAGAGGGCTATTGCGTCGCCTAGAAATGCCGATTTGGCGCGATCGTCTATCTCTCCGATCCATTCGATGTTTCCTCGCAAATGGGGCGCGACCTCCCGGTCGAAGAATTCGCGTCCCCCGGGCTCGTCGGAAATGTTGCCCGCCATTTTGAGCGGGAGCCCCGTGCGTTGCGCCACGCGAATGGCTGAGTCCACGCCCTTATTGAATGTAAGGCGACCGAGAAATGCGAGATACTCGGCGCCGACGAACTCGGAATATTTGAGGTGCTCCAGATCAACGCTATTATAGATGGTCTGCATGCGACCATCGGCAAACACGTCGCGTTGCTTGTTGCTGACGGCGACGAGGGACAGAGGGCCGCGCGATAGTCCGATGAGACGGTCGACATCGTCTTGCCTGATCGGATTGTCGAAGCGGTAGAGTAACGGAATGCCGGCACGCAAAAACGGCGTTAGGTAATCCGGGCGGCAGCAAGCAATGATCGCGTCGTGGCCGAGGAAAAGTTCGCGAAGGCTCAATGCGAAATAGCTGAGCTTGATGAAGCATCTTTGAACGAGACCCTTATCGCCGGACCAGCGATAGGTGATCAGTCGTCCATAATTCTCGGATCCCTCCGCAGCCATCAAGCTAACGTGGTGGCCGCGTCGGGCGAGGCCTTTGCAAAGGCAGCCGATGATCCGTTCAGCGCCGCCGTATCCCACCGGTGGAACTGGGATCTTGGAATCTGCGATTACGAGAATCCGCAGGGACTTCGGGTCATTTTGTATTTCCTGCGTCAACTTACTTGAGCGCTTCGCCACGCTAGGCGGGATGCAACCCAGCTCATTTCCGGGGTTAGACATTCGAAAGCTTTAAGGCCGATGCTGCGCTGTATGCGTTGCAAGAGCAGGCAGGCAGCTGCGAGCTGGCTCAGCAGGAGCGAAATTGCGATGCCATCGAGTCCGAGCCGGGGAACGAGCAGAAGTGCGGTTGGGGCAAATGCAAAAAGTCCCATTATTTGCGCGTAGGGGCCGGCGCGCCAGTCGTCGAGCGCCCGGAGCGCCACGGTTGCTGTCTGCACAAAGCTCGCGGGTATCTGCGCGAAGCACAGCAAAATCGCGATTGGCACCGCGCCCGCGAACGCTTTGCCGAACAGCAGAGGAAGCACGACAGGTATGATCACGGCAATCGCCGCGTTGGTCATCAGCGCGACGACGCATGATGCTCCAAGCGCGTTGCGGATAAGGTGCCGGCGCGTGCCGGTATTGTGTGATGCGGCGAGCTTGGGAAAGAGAACGATCGATGTCGCGCTTGAGACGAGGCCAAGTCCGGCGCCGGATATTGTCAACGCCACGGCATATCTGCCGAGGTCCTCGTGCGTGAAATACGTCACGCAGATCAAGCGGTCGGCATTTTGGAAGAGAATCCCGGCGAAGGCGGTCGTGTGATATGCCACCCCTGTCTTGAGAAGCTTCGCTATCTGGCTTCGGTTGGGCGCGCCGGTGACGTTCGGCCGGGCCAATTGCCATCGGCCAAGACAGACAAGGAAAGTTCCGAGCCAAGACGCGGCCAGAAGCGCAGGAATGCTGAGTAGGGCATAGTGCCAAAGCAGCAGGACGGAGATCAGATAGGTCGCCTGAGGGAGCAATCGAAACGCGTTGTAGCGAGCGAAATGTTGGTTTCCCTGATCGATCGCAACGAGTGTCAGGCCGATGAAGTTTGCCGGGACAAAGAACAGCAAATAGAGCATCGCCAGATGGCGAAGATCCGGACCAACGACGACGTCCAGAAGAACAAGACCGGCGAACAAAGAGACGCACGCCAGAGCAATTGCGAGCGCTATTGCGCTTCCTGCCAAGGACGGCTGATGCTCTTTTCGCGCAATAAAGAAACTCAACGCACTGGGCAGGGAGCATATGCCCAACGCGGCGACAGCGCCGGCCCAGAACTGCACTTCCGCCAGCTCGCCGCGCGATCCAGGCCCGAGTAAGCGTGCGACTAACACACCGGTACCGACGCCGAAGCCGAGATTGATCGCATTCGTGGCGATCGACCACGACCACGCAGGAAGAGAATTCAACTCTGGAGTCCAATTTTGCTGAGATTTGTTTGATGCGGTACGTAAAGCTACCGCACGCAGGGTGCACCGCACCTCCCGCGCTCCGCAGCAGCATATAACACGTAAGGACTAATCCCTTGCAGCCCTATTTGCAATGATCAAGCGCAAAGAAGCTGGCAGATTTTGTGTATATAAGGCATTTGTGTAGCACTGAAGACACAAGGAATTGGCTGGCCGAGACTAGTTCCGTTCAATTGCGAGGTGATCGAACCAGGCCGATCCCGACACGATCTTTTCGGACGCCGATCGCGCATCCAACACGAGTTCAAGCATTTGCGCCTGACAATCGGGCGGGGTGTCGAAGGTGGTTGCGAATTTCGTCCATCGCGGAAAATTGCCGAGGAACATTTCTGTTTCCGCCAACGTGGCGGGCGGTTCGAGGCATTCGATTTTCCACCTGAGGCCTCGCAGACCGTGGATGTCACCCTTGAACATGCCGGAAAGCGTATAGCTTCCTGGCTTCAGTGCCAGCAATTGGTACACGGGGTGGAAGTCAATCCTGCCGCTTCCAAACTCTATCGAAAGCGCTTGCTCGTTGGGTTGATCCTCTTTCGGCGCAATTTCCGTTATGGCGCCGGCACCAGATTGAATGTTCCATTCATAGGGAAGATCCGATGGCGGGAACTCAAAATCACCGTCGAAGATCAGCCCGGCTTTTCCGAGCTTATCGGCTGGGAGAAATTGCAGCCAGCTGTAATAGGCCAGCGCGTAAAGCCTATGGTCGGTCAGAAGGCGAAGGTAGGTTTTTATTTCCGCGTTCGTCGGCGGATGCCTCGTATCCCTTAGTGAGATAAGCAATTTGAGGGGCGTGCGCGCATCATTGATATGCCCTCTGAGATAGATGAAAAACGGCGCTCTCCACGGAGGGTCGTTGGCCAGGAGCTTCTGAAGTTCAGGACGGGCATCCGGTGTCTCGGCCATCTTTGCCATCGTCGTGATGACAAGCGGCATCGACCTGGGATCGGACCGTAAAAGAGAGTCTGCATAGCGGGCAGCCGAGGCATAGTCATGCGCGGCGAATTTCCTATTGAGCATCCAATAGACGGCACCTCGCCTCCGGCGTGAGCGCTTGGCGGCTGCGGACATCCATTTGTAAGCCTCGTCGGCTTTTCCATCCGTTGTCGCAAGCAGGCCAAGGATCTCCAGACCGCGCGAGTCGAGCGGCTCGGATCGTATGGCGCTGGTTGCCAAGCCATAGATCCGCGTTCTCGTTTGGCTGCTTAACTGGCTGTTAGCATCCTGTTCGTTTGTGGCGAGCGCGCGGTTGGCGAGAGCAATCCTGACGGTGGCATCGGACGGCGAAAACTTCGACGCAATGATGGGATGGGCCGCGGCAAGATATGCGACGAAGGTGTGGGTCAGAATGAGCCAGAGTAGCGCCGTTGCCAGGGCGCTCAATGCTATTCGGCGTGTGATAATCGGGAAGCGCGAGCGCGCAAAATCTAATGCCGAGCGATTGGCAAGCATCATACGGCTCAGTTTTTGTAATGGACGATGCTGCGCCGAAAGACATAGAAGAAAAACTTCAGGAGGCGGTTTGAAGGTCGTCTCGAACGATGGACGCTACCGCCGGATGGCTCTTTTGCTTGCGCAGCG
>JAICLG010000345.1 GCA_025927515.1 Hyphomicrobium sp. | reverse complement strand
GCGGCAGGTCGCCTACCGTGGCGCTGACCGGCAGCCGCCCAGCGACGCGAGCGACGATTTCGCGGACGACGTCGCCGGAAAGAGCGCCCAGCGCCCCGGCCAACGGATCCTTGCAATCGATAACGTCGGCGCCACCGGCCAGTGCAAGACTCGCCTCGTCGGCACTCGTCACGCTTGCGAGAAAGGCGGGACGTACCCGTCTCAATCCTTCAATCATCCCATCGTCCGAGATTACGATCCGCAGGTCAGCAGGATCAGCTAGAAAAGATGCGGTTCTGCTCGGCAAGGACCGCGGTCCGGTCGCGACGCTGCGTATCCGTCAGGTTCACGACCGCATCCTGCACGACACTCGCCTTTCCAGGCGCCAGGCGCAAGATGCGCGTCCCGAGTTGTATTGCCTCGGACCTATCATGTGTCACGAAAATAACGGTTGTTGGATGCCCGTGCCACAGCTCCATCAACAGTTCTCTGAGGCTGGCCGCCGTCGGATCGTCGAGCGAGACAAAAGGCTCATCCATGAGAAGAATCTCGGGCTCGAGAATGAACCCCCGGGCCAGCGCCGCACGGCGCTGCATACCGAGAGAGAGCATCTCCGGATAAGCGTTCACGGCCTGGCCTAAGCCGACGCGCTCTAACATCGCGGGAATCTCCGCGTGTCGAGGATCGCCTTTCGGCAGCACCAGCGCGATGTTTTCATAAAGCGTGCGCCAGGGCAGAAGTCGCGGCGTCTGAAAAATGAAGGTCATTTGATCTTTGGCCGGCCCCAGATCGATCGCGCCTTCGTAGTCTGTGTCGAGTCCGGCGATGATGTTGAGCAGCGTCGACTTTCCGCAACCCGACGGTCCGGTGACCACGAGAAACGAACGTGGAGCGACTTCGAATTCCACGTCCCTGAGGACGAGTTGCGGTTCGCGATCACCGACCGCGGGAAACATCTTGCGCTTCACTGAAACGCGGATCGTTCCGTCGGCTTTCGCCCCATTCAGCGGCGCCATGCGTTCACCCGAGCCTGCAGCGGCTGCAGCACCACGAACTCAATGAGTTGCACGATAAAAATGAAGGTCAGCGCATAGGCCAGGATCGTGACGACGTCAAATTCCTGAAATGCGATGGCGAGGCGATAGCCGACCCCATTTGAACGGCCAAAGGCTTCGACGACGAGAACGATCTTCCAGACGAGCGATAGCCCCGATCGTGCCGCAGCCGCCAAGAACGGAGCAAGCTGCGGCACCGTGACGTGCCGCAACGTCTTCCACCGGCCGAACCGGTACATGACCGCCATCTCGGAAAGATCTTTCGAGAGGCTGCGAGTACCCTCGCGCATGTTCACCGCGACGTTCGGAATTTTGTTGAGCGCGACGGCTGTAATGGCAGCGGTATCGTTCAAGCCGAACCAAATGTAACAAAGCGTGATGGTGACAAGAGCCGGCAAGTTGAGAAAGAGGATCAGCCACGCGTCGAAAAACTTGTCTGCCGTTTTATATTTGCCGAGCGCCAAGCCGATCGCCGTTCCGATGAACATCGAAATGACGAACGCCACCGCGACGCGCCACAGCGTTGCCGACGTATGCTTCCACAGGTCGCCGTTCCTGGCTTCGCGGAGCATGACCTCGAAGACAGCAACGGGCGTCGGCAAATACCGATTCTGAAGAATGTCAGCGAGGACTTGCCAGAAAAGGCCGAAGACGATGAGCGATCCCGCCATCCAGGCGAACCGCTCAATCGTCGAATTCGAGCCGAAGGCGCGTAACGGCCTAGGTGCGGAAGAGATTCTGGTCGAAACGGGTGCCATCGCCTACGAGTTCCGCGTCTCCGAGTTCAATGAGCAGATTCGTCAGCTTCTTCGCCGCCGCCGTATCCGCCGATCCCCACACGCCCGGTATGCCGGAGCGGTAGTAATCTCTGATGGCGATCAGCTCGGCATCGGAAGCAGGCTTGATCAGTGGCCGCAGCCTTTCCCATGCCGCATCCGACTTGGCGAGCACCGAATTCGCATCTGCAACGGTTTTCAGTAGAACGTCGACGGGGATGGCGTTGTCCGCCACTTCCTTTTTCGACCAGATAAACCCGACCAGCGCCGGTGTCCGGCTGACACCCAGACCTTTGACGACATCGGACATCGACAGCAATTGACGCGCGCCGCCGGCCTGAAGGCGTGCCGCATAGGTCCAGAAGTTCAGCACGGCATCGAGCCGTCCGCCGTCGAATTCCGCGGTGACGAGCGGCGCGGCCCCAAAAACCGGTTCGGCAAAGTCGGCGATATCCTTGCCGACTTGCTCACGCGAATAGGCGCGAAGCAAGATCCAGCTTTTATCGATGCCGGTACCGGCGACGCCGATCTTTTTGCCCTTGAGGTCCGCGATCGATTTAATCGGACTGCCCTTCGGCACCATGACGCTGCCGAGCGCCGACGAATAGGGAGCGAACTTGAGGTCGTAGCCTCTGGCCCGCTGACGCAACGCCCAGGTCCAATCGCTGACGATAACGTCGGCACTGCCGCTCAGCAGCGCGATCGGCGCCGCCGGATTGTTCGCGACTTCGATAACCTGCAGATTAAGCCCGTGCTTCTTGTCAATTCCTTCGGCGCGGATTGTATCGATCAGCCAGCTTACCGATCCGAATTTCACGGAGGTCAGCCGCACGGGGGTTGCGGCACGGGCGAACCCCGGCAGAGACGCCGAGGCGGTCAGTGCAATCCCGGCTGCGAGGGCTTGACGTCGCGTCAGATCGGTCATTTCTGTTCGGCCTCGGCGTTGAAGCGGTTCTTCCACAGATAACGCACACCGTGCAGCCAAAGATCATCCGTGTTGCCGTTGATCGTCGCCGACATCGTTTTCGTCGGTTTCCCCGTCTTGG
>JAICLG010000184.1 GCA_025927515.1 Hyphomicrobium sp. | reverse complement strand
TAATTTGCCTTCTTAAACTGCACCGCGGCCGGAAGCATCGCGAGCTTGTCGGGCTGCGTCGCAACGCTCTGCGACTGAGCCAGAAAGCCTGGCTTAACGACCGCGTCGAGCCAGCGAACTGTTATGTTGGCGGCATAGGCGAACGTAATAATTGCAATCACCACTGCAATCGAAAGCGTAGCGATGTACGCGACGTATTCCTTCAGCGCGACGGTGGTCGCAGCCGTATGCGTGCGAGCTTGGCGGGGGCGAGTCTCGCGGCGCGCCAATTGGTGATAGATGAATTCCTGTTTCATGGCTGATACCCGTTGCGCAGGTAAGCGGGGGGCACTGGTCCTGCGCCTCATTAACGTCACGTTATTAAAATGGGTTCCGCGCCCCGGTTCGTCCAGGTGTGGATATTGCGACGAAAGGGACAGGCCGCGCGCGCCGCGGGAGCCCGAGAAATTCCTTTGACGGCAGAGCACGTTAAGCGTCGGCGGCGGCTGAAGCCTCCTCGTAGGCTTCCGTTGCTGCGAGCCAAGAGTCTTCCGCCTCGGCGAGCTGCTTGCTGAATTGTCCCCGTTGCTGCGCCGCATTCTGGGCCCGCGAGGGATCGTTCGCGTAGAGCGCCGGATCGGCCAGCAACGCATCGAGCGCCGCAATCTCCTTCGATAACTTTTCGACGCGCTGCTCGGCCGCCTGCATCGCTTTTTTCAGCGGGGCAAGCTCAGCGCGCCTCTCGGCGGCGGCGCGGCGTTGGTCCGTACGGGAGTTTTTCAGATCCACGCCGCTGCGATCATCGCGTCGCTCGGTCCTTGCGCCGCGTTCTTCGAGCAGCAACGCGCGATAGCTCTCCATGTCGCCGTCATAAGGCTTCACAGTGCCGTCGCGAACGAGCCAAAGGCGGTCGGCGGTCGCTTCGATCAGATGCCGGTCGTGGCTGATGAGAATGACGGCGCCGTTGTATTCCGTTAGCGCGTGGACCAAAGCTTCGCGGCTGTCGACATCGAGATGGTTCGTCGGCTCGTCGAGGATCAGAACATGCGGTCCGTCAAACGCCGTCAGCGCGAGAAGAAGCCGCGCTTTCTCTCCGCCTGAAAGCTTTCCGCATGCCGTTTCTGCTTTGTTGGCGCTGAAGCCGAACGTGCCGAGCCGCGTTCGGCGCTGGGCTTCCGTCGCCTCGGGCATCATCTTGAGCATGTAATCGTAAGGCGTTGCATTCGGCCGCAAATCGTCGAGCTGATGCTGCGCGAAATAGCCGACCTCGACTTTCTGCGCTCCAAAGACGTTGCCGGACAATGGCGTCAACCGGCCTGCGATGAGCTTCGCGAGCGTCGATTTGCCGTTGCCGTTTTGGCCGAGGAGCGCGATGCGATCGTCGTTGTCGATCCGGAGATCGAGCCCGGTGAGCACGGGTGCCGCGGGATCATACCCTGCGCTCGCTTTCTCAATCCGCAACAGCGGACTCGCGATCACCTTTTGCGGGTCCGGAAAACGGAAGGGTACGACGCGATCGTCGACCTGCGCTGCGATCGGCTGCATCTTTGCGAGTGCCTTTACGCGGCTCTGTGCCTGCGCGGCCTTGCTCGCCTTGGCCTTGAAGCGATCGATGAACGCCTGCAGATGCCGGCGCTGTTCGTCCTGCTTCTTCTTCAGCTTCATTTCGAGCCGCTGCTTCTCGCGGCGCGTTTCTTCGAAATCGTCGTAGCCGCCCGCATAGAGCGTCAGCTTTCCCTTATCGAGATGCAGGATCGAGCCGACGGCCCGGTTCAGAAGATCGCGATCATGGCTGACGATCAGCACGGTGTGCGGATAGGCTTTGAGGTGGTTCTCGAGCCAAAGCGTACCTTCGAGATCGAGGTAGTTCGTCGGCTCGTCAAGGAGCAGAATATCGGGCTTGAGAAACAGGATCGCGCCGAGCGCCACGCGCATCCGCCAGCCGCCCGAGAATTCCCGACAGGCGCGCCGTTGCGCGTCGTCGTCGAAACCGAGACCCGAGAGAATACGCGCCGCACGGGAAGGCGCCGAATGCGCGTCGATATCGGTTAGCCGGATTTGGATTTCCGCAATGCGCTGCGGATCGCTCGCGCGTTCCGCTTCCGCAAGCAGGTCCGCGCGCTCCGTATCAGCGGCAAGAACCCAATCGATCAGGCTCTCGTCACCGCCCGGCGCCTCTTGGGCGACATGCCCGAGCCGCGCGTTGCGCGGGATGGAAATGGACCCGTCGTCGGGCGCGATCTCGCCCTTCAGCAGGCGCAGCAGCGTCGTCTTTCCGGCGCCGTTACGCCCGACGAGACCAACCTTGTGGCCGGACGGAATTGCGACCGTCGCCTGTTCGAGGATTGGCCGGCCCTCGATACGGTATGTCAGATCATTTATATGCAGCATCGGGAGAGCCGATAGCCCGTCTGGCCGAGCCTGTCACCGTCAGAAGGTGACGCCAAAGCGCGCGAGCAGGGCGCTCATGCAGATATAAGCCACAAACGTTGCAACCGAGGCGATAGCAAGGCTCGGCCAGAAGCCCACCCCGCGCAAAAGAAGGACCGGCAGCACGAGGAACAGAACCAGCGACGGCAGCACGTACCAGAAGATGCTCGAAGCAAGATTTGCGACTTTCACCGTGTCGCTCGTCTCGCCATAGAGCCAGATGAAAGCCAGGATCGATGTGACCGGAAGAGATGCGATGATGCCGCCAAGCACGCTGGAGCGCTTGGCTGCTTCCGAAATCGCGACCACCAGTACCGCCGTAACCAAAACCTTGACAGCGGCGTAGAGCATCGCGTCAACCCGATACGACGGGTTTGAGCGTCTCATAGATCAGACGGTCGCGAACGGATTTGTCCTGGACCGCGAGGTGCGCAATGAACCAATCCTGGACCATCTTGCAAACCTGCTCAGGTTGGCGTTTGGCGAGCAGCTTCGGATTCGAGAAGACCTGCAGGTCCTCTTCCTTCCATCCGAGCTTGGCAAGTTCCTTGATCAGCACATCGTAGTCGCTCTTGACGGCCGCGTCGTGTTTGACCGGAGTTTTCGCGCCTTCCGAGATCGCTTGGAAAATAGCGTCGGCTTGCGCGTTGAGCGCCGTGGCCGTCTCGGGATGTTCCATCATCCGTACGACCGCGGGACTCGTCTCTCCCTTTGAGATGAAACCGAAGCAGGCACTGACGCTCTGCGCCCGGAGCGCTTTCAGATGCTGAAGGAATGCGACGGCAATCGCCTGGAGTTTTTCGGAACTGGCGGCGAGCGCCTTGTCCGCATTCTGGCGGCGCAGATCGACGAGCCCCTGCGCCAGAACCATCGCGACGTCGTTATCCGGCTTCTTGTCGGCGACCATCTTGTTGGCGGTCGAAATCTCGTTTGCATACCAATCCGGATATTCTTTTTTGATGAGCTCCCAAACGGGGATCTTTTGCAGCTGCGCATCAAGCGGTGAACCGTCGATCGACGGCGGCGCTGGCGGACTGGATGATTGCGGCTCGACCGCAGCGACTTGAGTGTCCTTCGGGGCGTCAGCGGGAGCGGCGGCGGGCGAAACGGACGCCGTCGTCGTTGGCTGGGCCACCGATGCCTCGGGCTGAGTTTCCGCCGCTGGCGTTTGAGGCGGTTGTGCCGGTGGGACGGACGGAACGACATCGTTTGAGGCTGTCGCAGGGTTTGCGGGTGTAGCAGGAGACGAGTCGGATGCCGGAGCCGTCGCCGCGGGCGATGCACTGTCGGTCTGTGCCGGTGGTGCAGGTTCCGCGTCCGCTAATTTTGTGTCGCCGGATGCAGTGACGACCGGCGGCTGCTCGGCGGTGACAGTGGCTGGCGAACCCGAGCCGATTCCCGGGAGTGTTCCGCTGGCCGCAAGCGCCAACACTCCGCCGCCGATTACGACGAGTGCAACACTTGCGATGACGAGGCGTTTGACCAGTTTGCGCTCAGGGCGCGGCTCGCTCGCATCGAAATCAGTGTCGCGCGCCGCATGCTGAGCGGAAGTCATGTTCGGTTGCTGCGCGGCATACGTTGGATCTGACGCTGAACGCGCAGCCTGCGGCGCCGCCTCGGGCGCAGGATTTTCTTGTCCTTGAAAAGCCGCTGGGAAGACCGTGGGCGCAGCTTGCCATTCGGTCATGCCTGCGCGCCAGATGAGGTCCGACTGACGAAGATAGTGATGCGCAACGAACGTACGCAGCTCAATATCCGTCAACGGACCGTGCTGCTTGCCATCCCGTGCAATATACCACTGAATGTCGTTGGCTTGTCCGTTCATGCTCTTTGCTTTGCACCCGCAGACCCTGTGAGTCCGTTCCCAGACCGAGCATTCCCGCGTCGGCCACGCTGATCATACGCAATTCGCGCGTCAATCGGGCGATTATAGGATGAACCGACCCGATTTCGTGTGACGTGCAACCTACTGCTTCAACTCGACCACCGCACCACGCTTGCCCGTGTAAATCCCCACCGCTATAAGCCCGCCAACTCTCAGGAAACTCCAAAGCGAGGCAGACTTATGGCCGTCGAACGCACGTTCTCTATCATTAAACCCGATGCAACGCGCCGCAATCTTACCGGCAAGATCAATGCTGTGATCGAGACAGCTGGGTTGCGCATCGTGGCGCAGAAACGCGTGCGCTGGACCCGCGCCCAAGCCGAGAAGTTCTATGAAGAACATAAGGCACGGCCATTTTACGGCGAACTCGTGGATTTCATGACCTCAGGCCCCATTGTCCTGCAGGTTCTGGAAGGCGAGAACGCAATCGCGAAATATCGCGAAGTTATGGGAGCGACTGATCCGAAGGAAGCGGCGGAAGGCACGGTTCGTAAGCTGTTCGCTGAATCCAAGGGCGCCAACTCAACGCATGGTTCAGACAGCCCCGCCGCGGCCGATCGTGAGATTGCGTTGAATTTCCGCCTCGACGAGATCGTCGGCTGAACGATCGTCATTACACGACAAAGAGCGGCGTCTTCGTTGGCGCCGCTCTTACTCTTGGGTTCAGGAGACTCAGAAATGATCTCGCCCGCCTACGTCCAAACGATGGCCCGCTACAACGCGTGGCAGAACGAAAATATCTACAACGCCGCCAACCGCCTCAGCGATGCGCAACGCAAGGAGGATCGCGGCGCGTTCTTCGGATCGATCCACGCCACGCTGAGTCACATCTTGTGGGCGGATCAGACTTGGCTGATGCGTCTCGGCGCGGCACCTCCGCCTGCCGTCAAATCGATCGCCGAGAGTGTGGCTTTGTTCGAAGACTGGGATGCTCTTTCGGCTGAACGACGCCGATTCGATGAAGTCATCCGAGACTGGTCGGACTGCCTCGATGGGTCCGCGATCGAAGGTGATTTAACTTGGTTTTCAGCCAGCGCGGGGCGGGAGTTGACGAGGCCGCGAGCCCTTATTCTGACGACGATCTTCAATCACCAGACCCATCATCGTGGGCAGGTCCATGCGCTCCTGACCGGTTTCGGAATCGATCCTGGTGCAACGGATCTTCCATTCGGTCCCGACTTCTAAACGCGGCGACTAGCGCTTTTCCAAAAGCCCCAGGACTGATGCGAATCAAATTTCTTTTTCTGAAATCTTCCGCGCCAAGGACCGCCGATGTTGACAACCCGGCAGGTCCTCGGGCGCTTTGCCTGACTGGCGTGGAGTAGAGCCAAGCCGGCACTAATCGGCGCTTAGGCGGCCGCGACCCAACTGCCTGCGACATACCCGAATGCGACCGCATCGGGATTGCGGCGTGCAGTTTCCAGCAGTTTTTCCGGTGACTCGACATCAAGGGAGGACATCGAAACTCCCCCCACCTTTTTGCGCGATTTTGCGCCCGTTAGAAGAAAGACGGGTTTACCAAGAACGACGGTTTTCACGGACTCCATGGTCGGGGGTCTCCTGGAGTTGAACGCTCGCAAGGTATTTACAAGCTAAGTGACGCTCTGAATTCCCTATTAAATTACTAACATGCTGGGAGTATGACAGGATTAACGGCCGTTGAGTACCGGCTCCCTTCGCATCTGCGAGCCCTCTACAACCTTGATTTGATCTTTGTCCGAGTATTTCCGCCACCTCGGAGCAATGATGCGCTGCGATATCCGCTGTGGATAACTACCTCAACGTGCTTTTTGGAAAGCGTTCTCAGCTTTTCACATTTGAGTGAGCGGACGCAAACCGCACGGCGCGGCACCAGCACGAACAATCGCTGGGCCGAAAGCGCAATCTTGCGGCGTCCAAGCCGGAAGCGATCGAGCTAGTTGAGTTCCCGTATTTTGAACGGCAGCCCGCCCTTGGGCGTCAGCGTCACGGTCGCGTTGAG
>JAICLG010000294.1 GCA_025927515.1 Hyphomicrobium sp. | reverse complement strand
TTTGCGGGTAAATCGATGCCTCAATCGACGATTGACGCGCCCCAAGCTCAGCTCGAATGCTCGTCTCGTTATTCAAAAAATCTTCGACGACGCTGTTCCATCGGAGCGCTTCGGGAAGCAGCGAATACTTTTGCTGCCCGTACATTTCTAAAATGCCGTCGTATTTGTGCGTCCAGCCGATCGCCAGACTTGGAACCCGTTGGGTGAGACCGTTAACGAGCCCATGAAATCGCGAAGACAACAGAAATCGACTGTCTGCGATGAAGCGTTTCGCGTCATAACAATCCAGCGGCCGAATGAGCTTCGCTCGAAGGGGGGCCAGCGCCTGCGCGAGTTCCGCAGCAATTCTGTCGTCGGCGGTCGACGTATGCCTCAGAATTTCAACCGCGCAACCGTTTCTTTCGGAGATTAGTTTGCAGATCTTGGAGATGAGATCGAAGTAGCGACTTTTTGCATCGTCGCCGTATTTCTCTAAAATTTTGATGTTCGGAACAACGCAGATCCGATTTTCCGAGTGCGAGGGGGCGCGCACTTGCGAGAGCGCGCCTGTGTAATCACACAATGCCTCCGCCGGGAGACCGGGTTTGAGCTTCTTTGCATGGGCGAAAGATTCGGTATCGCGGGCCCAAATCAAATCTACATGTTCAAGAGCACGAAGAGAGGCTTCAGCCAGCTCCGGGCGCTCGAACGGTCCGAAAGACTGAGGCATCAAGACAATCTTGTTGCCGTTCTGGCGTAGAGCCGCGAAGTCCTCTCCGAGACCTTCGATCCAATCTCTGGGCCAGAAATCGCCGAATATGTAACCGCAACAATAAAGAACCACCGAGCCCGACATAGATTTCGCGGGCTCCGACACCCGATACTTGCGAACGCTCTTCGGGCGCCCCCAAAATATATAACGTCGTGCGCTCGGCTTTCCCCAAGAGATCTGCTCCGCAGCGTTGGAAACGACCTCGGGCGGTAACGGGATCTCGCGGGGAAGAAAAAAGCGGGAATTCGGGACAGCGGCATTTGCCAGTTTTATCGAAGCCGCAGCCATGAGCAGGTCGCCGAAATTGGAGGGGTCATAGCCCTCGATCGCAAATTGCATTCTTCCTTCCCGTGAGGCACCTGCGTCCTCGCCCTTCTATCGTGGAGTTTCGTCCCTGGTTGGGCCGCGGCCGGTCTCAGTCGCCGTTCATGCAATTCAAATCAATGGCCTTGGAGAATAAAGCGGCGGCGGCGCGCGACAAAGCATCGGGCGCGCCGGTTTCCCGCTCGACAAGACCGGGCTCTTCGAGTATCACGCGGCCAACAACAATTCCCCTCAAACGGGCGACCCATGAAGGGTTTGCATGACCGGCTCGGTCTTATTGCCCAGCCGATCCTCTGCGTCATCAAAAAACGAAACGGAATCAACAAGATGAACATTATCCAGCAGCTCGAACGCGAGCAGATGGACGCCATTCTATCCAAGCGTGCCGTTCCTGAGTTCGGACCAGGCGATACCGTCAAGGTGATGGTAAAGGTCGTCGAAGGAGCCGAAGTCGACCCCAAGGACAAGAAGAAGAAGACTGAAAAAGGACCGAGCGTCCGCTTCCAGGCCTATGAGGGCGTCGTGATCGCGCGCTCGGGGGCCGGCCTCAACGAGAACTTCACCGTCCGCAAGATTTCCTACGGCGAAGGCGTCGAACGCGTCTTTCCGGTTTATTCGCCCTACATCGCCGAGATCGAAGTGCTGCGCCGGGGCAAAGTCCGCCGCGCGAAGCTTTATTATCTCCGTGGACGCCGCGGCAAGGCAGCTCGCATTTTCGAGCGCACGGACGCACGTGCACGTCGCTTGAACGCAGCCTGGAAGGGCTTCAAGAAGCCGAAGGGCGAGCCCGATGATCTGACGCAGATCAAAGGCATCGATATCGATCTGCAGAACCGCTTGAAGCATCTCAACTGTTACAAGATCGAGCAGATCGCGAACCTCTCGGATGAGGATATCACCAACATCGATGAGACGCTGAACCTCAAGGGCGCCATCGAAAAGCAGGATTGGATCGGGCAGGCGCAGCGCCTTGTCGCCGAAATTGCCGCCGCCGAAGTTCCCGCCGAAGAGGCCAAGGAATAAGCGCCGACAAAATCCGCAACGGATCATCAAAACGCCGGACCTCGCGTCCGGCGTTTTTGCGTTTAGGATCGTCGTGAGACGGATGCGAACGAACGCTCCAAGAACCACGCCGCGATACGACGAGCCATGTTCAACGACGATCGCCAACGCAATAAAAAAGCGACGGCACGAGGCCGCCGCTTTAAAACGATAATCCTTGTTTGAGCTTCTTACTGGCCTGACACGACGAGTTCGACGCGCCGGTTGAGACGGCGGCCCTCCGACGTGTGATTGTCTGCGATCGGCTTGTCAGGACCGTAGCCGACTGCTTTCAGCTTCGAAGAATCGACGCCGGCCGATGCCAGGAAGTCCGCCACCTTTTCTGCGCGAAGCTTCGAAAGCATCTTGTTGCTCGCCTTGCTGCCGACGGTGTCGGTGTAGCCCTGCACCTCGACCGTGGCACTGCCGCAATCCTTGAGACTCTGGGCCAACTTTTTGAGTGCGGCCTGCTCTTCTCGCGAAATGGCTGCGCTGTCTTCGCTGAAGTGCACCTTGATGCCCTTCGCGTCAGCCGTGACGGCTTCGATGCAGGCGCCGCCCGTCGAAGACGCGGCTTCCGAACCCGCGGGCGATGCCGCGTTGTAGGCCGGATTCATTTTTGCGGGCTCCGCCCACGCCGGGCTGCTTTGGGACTCCCCATTTCCGAAATATTCGGTCGTTGCCTTGCCGCCCGTCGGAGGCGGTGCCGGTTCTTCGGCCGTCTCTGCCGCCGGAGCTTCGGTCGCTGCCGGCGCTGCGGATTCGTCCTTGGCATAATCCGGATTCATTTTGGCCGGAGCATCCCACGCCGGGGCTTCAGAAGGCGCTGTGCTGCCGTAGTATTCCGTCGTTGCCTTGCCACCCGTCGGAGGCGGCGCCGCTTCTTCGGCCGTCTGTGGCTCTGTGGACGTTTTGTCTTCGGTGGGAGCCGCGGACTGGTCCGAGTTGTAATCCGGGTTCATCTTGGCCGGCGCATCCCAGGCGTGATCACCAGAAGAAGCGTTGTCCCCGAAATATTCCGTCGTCGCTTTGCCGCCGGTTGCTGGTGGCGCATCATCGTCCGCAGTTTTGACCGTCGCTTCGTCGGATTTGTAATCGGGATTCATCGTCGCTTCGGCGGCCCATGCGGGCGTAGCGTTATCGGCGAGACGAACAAGTGCAGCAGCGTCATGTCGGCCGGGCGCCTCGACCAGTGTCGCTGCATGCACTATATCGGTGCCTATAAGCGGAAACATCAAGCCAATGCTGAACACCCCTCCAAGTAAAGGGGCACGAAAATGGATCATCGCTTTCCTCCTGTGACCACGAACGCTCTTAGCAAAGGCGCCCTTTCGCACCGGGACATTTTGGCATTAAATTAGAATTTGAGCCATACGGGTCCACAATTCGGAGCAACATGTCGAACGTTGAAGTAAATAGGGGCGCCAGCCGCGACGGTAAAATTCCGCTATACGGTGCAGAAGCATTTGCTGCGATGCGCAATGCGGGCCGCCTTGCCGCCGAAGCCCTCGATATGCTCGTGCCGGTGGTCAAGCCCGAGGTCACGACGCGTGAAATCGACGACTTGGTCCTCGCTTTCGCTCTCGACCACGGAGCGCTGCCGGCGACCTTGAACTATCGAGGC
>JAICLG010000287.1 GCA_025927515.1 Hyphomicrobium sp. | reverse complement strand
GCCCGAGAAGCGCCCAGATAGGGCGATCGAAATTGCGAAACAGGTCGGGCTCCCATTGAAGATCGCCGCGAAGGTCGATCCGGCCGACAAGGAATATTTCGAGCACATGATTCGCCCGCAGCTCGATCATCCGTTGATCGAATTCATCGGCGAGATTGGCGACCATGAAAAGCGAAAGTTTCTCGGCGACGCCGCGGCGCTTCTGTTCCCTATCGACTGGCCCGAACCTTTCGGCCTCGTGATGATCGAGGCGATGCGTGAGGGGACGCCGGTCGTCGCCTGGCGCTGCGGCTCGGTGCCCGAGGTGATCGACGAGGGTGTGACCGGTTTTGCGGTCGGATCAATCGACGAAGCAGTGTGTGCCGTGGAGCTGGCTTTGCGGCTCGACCGGGCATCCATCCGGGTGCGGTTCGAACAGCGCTTCACCGCATCGCGGATGGCCACGAGCTACCGGGCGGCCTACGACCGGGTGCTGTCGGGCTTGCATCTTCCGGCAAGCGAGAGGATCGAACGCGGCGCGATCGAAGGCATTGAGCTGCCGTGCCTTGCGGCGGGCACCTCGCCAATTGTGAATGATATTCGAGAGCCTTTGCCCTTAGGGGCGAAACTCTGACCATGCCGAAATCTGGGTAAGTACATGCACGAAGCAGGGAGCCTCGCCAGCGAAAAATACGAGGCAACGACATCACTCACCGATCGTCCCTTGCGAACGCTGAAGGATGGCGAGGCCTTTATCGTTCTCGATAGTCGCGGCAACTTCGGGAGGCGCAGAGGAACGGCCGAAGGACTCTTCTATCGGGACACCCGGTTCCTCTCCTATTTAGAACTGCGTATGAATGGGGAACGGCTTCAGCTGCTCAGTTCGACCACGCACGATGACAAAGCGACGTTATCGGTGCGTTTGACAAATCCGGAACTGTCAGCCGGTTCTGAAGTGATTCCGCGCGAGACAATTCTCATCGAGCGGACGTTGTTTCTTTGGAGCGGAACGCTGTTCGAGCGGCTCAAGGTCCGGAATTACGGGCTTGTCGCGCGGCAAGTGTGCTTCGAATATTCCTTCAACGCAGATTACCGAGACTTGTTCGAAGTTCGTGGCATGGCGCGTCGTGAAAGAGGCCTGCTCTCCGCGAGTGTAGCGGCGTCGGACTGCGTCAGCTTTCATTATGACGGTCTCGACAAGATCAGCCGCCGCACGCTGGTAAGATTTAGTCCAATACCGAGCGTCGTCGATACCGATCACGCGACACTTCACATGGACCTGGGCCCGGACGCCGAGGCTTCAATATTCGTGACGGTTGCATGTGAAGTGGATGCGGACGGCGTCGCAGCTGCGTCGGACCCGCCCGATTTCTTCCGTGCCTACCGCGCGAGCAGGCGGAACAGGCGTGCGCGCTCATCCGACATGGCAACGGTCGAGAGTTCGAGCGAACTGTTCAACGAGGTCGCGTGCCGTTCGGCTTCCGACGTTTACACGCTGGTGACATTGACCGGGCACGGCCCCTATCCGTTCGCGGGGATTCCCTGGTTCAGTACCGTTTTCGGGCGCGACGGTATCATAACTGCTATGTTCATGCTGTGGGTCGACACATCGCTGGCCCGTGGCGTGTTGCGCACTTTGGCCGCAACGCAAGCCGTGGACGTGGATCCGAATTGTGATGCTCAGCCGGGGAAGATCATCCACGAAATGCGCCATGGAGAAATGGCTAATCTCGGCGAGGTCCCCTTCGGACGTTATTACGGTAGCGTCGACGCGACGCCGCTCTTCGTCATCTTGGCCGCAATGTACCTTGATGCAACCGGGGACCTGAAGACGATCAACGAAATCTGGCCCAACATCCGCGCAGCGTTGGGTTGGATCGACGTCTATGGCGATGTCGACGGCGACGGCTTTGTCGAATATCAGGCTGGGAGTGGTGCCAGCCTGAAGAACCAGGGTTGGAAGGATTCCCAGGATTCCGTTTTTCACGCGGACGGTTCTGACGCGGAAGGCCCGATCGCTCTCTGCGAGGTCCAGGGATATGTCTTTGCTGCCAAGCGATCGGCAGCGCGCATAGCCGCGCGCCTTGGGCAGGCGGAGCATTCCCTCACTCTGGCCGCTGAGGCGGAAATATTACGCAACCGATTCGAACATGCGTTCTGGGATGAGGATCTCGGAACATACGTTCTTGCGCTCGATGGCAAGAAGAGACGCTGTCGGGTGCGCACATCGAATGCGGGACACGCGCTTTTCACAGGCATCGCCTCACCGGAGCGCGCGCGTCTCGTCGCCGACTATCTCATGAGCCGTGATGGCTTCAGCGGCTGGGGAATCCGAACACTCGGGCAGGGAGAGCCAAGATATAATCCGCTGTCATATCACAATGGCTCGGTGTGGCCGCACGACAACGCCTTGATTGCTATTGGATTTGCGCGATACGGCCTAAAGGCGCATGCGGTCCGCGTTTTCGAGGGAATGTTTGACGCCGCCAGACATCAGGAATTGCGGCGTTTGCCAGAGCTATTCTGCGGTCTTCTGAGGCGCCCGCGGCGGGAGCCAACTCCGTATCCGGTCGCGTGCTCGCCGCAGGCGTGGGCAGCGGCCGCAATTTACGCCCTCTTGGGAGCATGCGTAGGCTTGGAACAAGACAATGCCAAGGATGAGATCCGGTTTCAAGACCCGGTTCTGCCGCAGTTTATGAACGAGGTCGTTTTTCGCGATATTCACCTGGGAGAATCGCGCGTCGATTTGAGGATGCATCGCTACGGCACCGATGTATCAATGACGGTTCTGTCGCGGCGAGGCACAGCGAAAATAATTGTTGCGAAGTAATCTTCGACAGCTTTTTTTTGGTTGCTTTCGAAATCCACATCGTTGCCGATAGTTTGTCTGCCACGTCGCTCGTATAGAAGGAGATGCGGGTGAAGATCCGGGCGCGCGGCGCTGGCCCGCATCTCCATGTCAGCTATTCGGTCCCAAGCCACTTGTGCGGGTTGGTTGCTGAAGGTCAACTACTGGCCCGCAGCCGACATTTAAGGTTCGCCCCGCAGGAGCGACAGCTCACTGGTCTACTACTTGGACGTGGGCGCACTCGACGCAGCGAAGATACTGCGTGCGCGGAGCGTTCTGCTGATCCCTGTCGCTCCTGCGCCTACTCTCGATGATCACGGTTTGGCGGGCGCCGCATATCGGGCATTCGTGGCTTGGCATTGTTCGCTCGATCCCACCCTCATAGAGCCGTCCCGTGAGAGGTCACTCAGGCTGGTGCGTTTCATGATGCGGCGATCACGACACGCTTCGTCATCTGAATCCGCAAGTCGGACAAAAGTTACGGTATGCCTGCATTTTTTTTATTAGGAATTTCGTAGCGTCAAATCCTGGTGCGCATAAATTGCGGTCATGGAATTCCTGCTAGAGAGCTTCTCGGTTCTTGGCATTTCGGTCCAGTATTGGCACGTCGCCCTAATATTGTTCGCGATTGCGTGGTGTTCCATTTCCCCAATATTGAACAACGGGTAACTATTACGCTTGGACAGACGCATTGGCGCGGTGTCTGCCGGGGATATTCCGTCTTTATTTGACTGCGACACCAGCTTCAATTCAAATGCAGTCGTGCGCAGCCATCCTTCGGGATGGTGTGAATCCTCCACCTTTGCACAAAGCCGCGCCTTAGGGCGCGGCTCTTTTTTTTAAGAATGAGCCGCGAGACCGCTGAGCTAGATGAACTGCACGCCAATACGCTTGGCACGCTTGTTTAGCGTTTTAACAGCGTCCAGGAACTTGGCAGAGTTGATATCGGGGATACGGTACGCACCTTCGGCAAGGTCCGTGGTAAGGCCGTCGATGAAAGAG
>JAICLG010000120.1 GCA_025927515.1 Hyphomicrobium sp. | reverse complement strand
GAGTTGCCTGGATGGCTGCCTCAAGGGCGGCCGTGACGTGATAGGAATCTCGCTCCCGAAAATACCGCAAGCGAAGGAGCGAACATGTGCGTGGTGGTCCGCAACGCACACGAAAACGGGCCGGATCGACGCGACCCGGCCCTGAGTTTCCCTCTATGCCAGCGCGGCATCAGCCCCCGCGCTAGGCCGCGAACGTCAGAGTTTCTCCAGGTACGGAATAGGATCGACCGGTTTCGAACCCTGACGCAATTCGAAGTGCACCTGCGGACGGTCAACCGACCCGGTCTTGCCCGCCTTGGCGATGACCTGCCCGCGTTTCACCTTGTCGCCGCGCTTGACGAGCAGTTCGTCGTTGTGCGCGTAGGCCGTCACCCAGCCGTTATCGTGGCGGAGTAGCACGAGGTTGCCATATCCCTTGAGTTCGTTTCCGGCATAGGCAACGACGCCGGCTTCAGCCGCATGCACGTCGGTGCCGAGCGGGACGGCGAGATTGATGCCATCGTTATGCGTGCCATCCGGGCGCGCGCCGAAGCCCGCGATGATCCGGCCCGTCGTCGGCCAGCGCAGCTTGACGGCGCCGGCAAGCGCGGACGCAGCCGCGGTACCTGCATTGGCGACTTTCGTTTCGGCTTGCTGCGGCTCCGCGACCGGGGCCGATGGCGCAGGCTGCGCCGCTGCAGTCACCGGCGGCGGTGCCGAAGGTGCTGACGGGCTCGCGTCGTTCGCCTTGGTGTTGTCGGTCAGCGAGGCAACGCGATGTTCGCCGTTAATGATCGTCGGGTGCGTCGCCGTGGACTGGCTGTAGTTCGGCAGATCCGACCCCGACTGCGTTGCCGCGAGCGGCGGCACGACGGCGGGCGGTGCGTTGTCGGCAACGCTCGGAGTTGAGATCGGCGCCGACCGGGGCATATCGTTGCCGCCGTGACCTGGGATCTTCAGCACCACGCCCGGCTTCACATGGCTCGGATCGGTGATGCCGTTGACCTGCTGCAGCTCGGCGAATTTCACGCCGTGCGTGCGTGCGATGCCGTAAAGCGAATCGCCGGGCTTCACCGTATAGGTCGCGCCGTAGCGATCGGCCACCTCTGGCGCTGGCCGGGCCAGAGGCACGGGCGCCGGTCGCGCCGACTCAACGGCACGAGCGGCCGCGACGCTATTGTCGTACGATGGCGCTCGGGCGTTGCTCGGAAGGTAAAGCTTCTGGCCCGGATGGACATTCGGATTGCTAATCGAGTTCAGCGACATCAGCTCCGAAACCGAGACCTGATAGCGCCGCGACAGCGAATAAAGCGTGTCGCCGGGTTGCACTTCGATCTGCTGCCCCTGCGTGGTCCGAGAAGGCGCCGACGAAACCGAGCGCCCGCCCGCCGGAACTTCATAGCGCGTATGGCTGAACGGCTTCGCTTGATAGGAACGCGCGGGTGGTGGAGGCGTGTAAGCGGGCGGCGGAGAATAGGCAGGCGCCGAATAAGACGGCCGCGCATAGGGCTGCGGTTCGTTCTGATATCCAGGGTCAGGCAGCGCCGCGACCTGGACCGACGATGCACCTGCACCGTAAGGGCCGCGATCACGCGATCCGACGACCTGATTGTCGTTGAGTGCGCTCGTTCGCACGGGCTCAGATGGAATGGGCTGAGAACCTGGCGGATCGTTCAGGCTGAAGGACGTGCTGTCAAAACGCGTCACGTCGGCGCTGCAGCCCCCGATTGCGAGAGCCGCGAGTAATACAGAAACGGCGCCTGCGGACTTGAGGCTGAAATGCCCGCATTGGCCAACACCAATACAAATGGTCATGGTACGCACCTCTACACATACTATGCATTAACCGTTAACCGGTTAACGGACCGTAAACGTTTCGATCCGGGCTGCTCTGTTTCCTGGAAGAATGATGCGCAATGGCGTTCGCTCGCGCGCCTCCGGCATGAAGGATCGTCGCCGGCACGAAGCCTCGCGCCATACCTCATGGTTAGTTCGTTAGGTGAGAATTGCTCTTAATTCGCGAATAGATTCGCCTTTCGCAGGCCTGCGTTGTACGTCGGCCGAAACTCAGACGAAACGCGACGCCAGCGTTTCGGCGGCCGTGCGATCGGTGAAATCGAGACTGAGCGGCGTCACGGAGATCTTGTTTTCGGCGATTGCCGCGAGATCGGTTCCCGGCACGAGCGTCGATTTTCGCCGTTCGAATCCGAACCAGAAATAGGGCGTCCCCCAGGGATCGACCCGGCTGTCGATGTTGAGCAACGCCTGATCCCGGATGCCTTGGGTCGCGACGGCGATGCCCTTCACCTCATCGGGCGGCGCATCCGGGAAATTCACGTTGATCAGCGTGTTCGGATTCCATTTCTGCGCGATGAGCGTCCTGATGAGCTGCGGTGCGTGCGCGAGCGGCGTGTCCCAGAACGCCCGTCGCTCGCCATCTTCAAACCCCGTCATCAGCGACAGCGCGATAGAGCGGACGCCGAGAAGCGCGCCTTCCATCGCGGCGGCAACGGTTCCGGAATAGGTGACATCTTCCGCGAGATTCGATCCGTAATTGATGCCGGAGAGGACGAGATCGGGCGGCTGATGCTTCAGGATGTGGCGCACCGCCATGATCACGCAGTCCGTCGGCGTTCCGGCAACCGCATGCGTCCGCTCGTCCAGCGTCCGCAACCGAAGCGGCGAGTGCAGCGTCATCGAATGCGACGTGCCCGACTGGTTGGTCTCAGGAGCGACCGTCCACACGTCCGGCGAAATGCCGAGCGCAATCGCCTTCAGGATTTCGAGCCCCTGAGCATTGATGCCATCATCGTTGGTAATCAGTATACGCATCTAAATCCCAAAACTTTATCTTTTTGCGGCTCATCATATTGCCAGCCATCGCCGTGTCGCTGGGTCCCGGCTCTGCGCTTCGCTACGGCCGGGATGACAAGCTGTTTAGCATCACTGCCTTTCAGACCGAGCGTCCGTGTTGTCATTCCAGGCGAGCCTCTTGCGACAAATTCCGAGAGCTGCTCCCTCTCCCCGCGTGCGGGGAGAGGTTGGGGTGAGGGGCGGCAACCATCGAGCAAGCGGCCGCCCCTCACCCTAACCCTCTCCCCATGAAGTGCAGAGCCATGGGGCGAGGGAAGTTCTCAAGCCTTCGCGATCTGGGTCAGGCCGCCCATGTAGGGGCGAAGCACTTCAGGAATTATGACGCTGCCGTCGGCCTGTTGATAATTTTCGAGCACCGCGATCAGCGTCCGCCCGACAGCGAGACCCGAACCATTGAGCGTATGGACATAGACGGGCTTGCCGCCGTCCTTCGCACGATAGCGCGCATCCATACGCCGTGCCTGAAAGTCGCCGCACACCGAGCACGATGAAATCTCGCGATAGGTGTTCTGCCCAGGAAGCCAGACTTCGATGTCGTACGTCTTTTGCGAGGCAAATCCCATGTCGCCAGTACACAGAAGCATCGTGCGGAACGGCAGGCCGAGCCGCTTCAAAATTTCCTCCGCGCATGACGTCATGCGCTCGTGTTCTTCAAGCGACTTGTCCGGCGTCGTAATCGAAACGAGTTCGACCTTCGAGAACTGATGCTGCCGGATCATGCCGCGCGTATCTTTACCGGCAGCGCCCGCCTCCGAACGGAAGCACGGCGTCCAAGCCGTCACGCGCATCGGCAATTGCGCTTCGTCGATGATCTGCTCGCGCGCAAGATTGGTGAGCGAAATCTCGGCGGTCGGAAGCAGCCAGAAATCGTTGGTCGTTTTGAAAAGATCTTCGGCGAACTTCGGCAACTGCGCCGTGCCGTATGCGGCCTGGTCCTTGACGAGAATCGGCGGATTGACTTCCGTGTATCCGAACTCGCCCGTATGCAGATCGAGCATGAAGCTCGCGAGCGCGCGTTCGAGCCGTGCCAGCGTGCCCTTCAGCACGACGAAGCGCGCCCCTGAAATTTTCTGCGCCGCTTCGAAGTCCATCAAACCCAGCGCTTCGCCGATCTCGAAGTGCTGCTTCGGTGCGAAATCGAACTTTCCCGGCGTTCCGACCTTGCGCACCTCGACGTTGCCGGTCTCGTCACCGCCATCTGGAACATCAGCAAGCGGAAGGTTCGGAATGACTTCGAGCGCGGCTTTCATTTCCGCATCGAGCTTGCGTTCGTCGTCCTCGCCTTTGGCGATCGTCTCTTTCAGCTCCGCGACTTCGGCCATCAGCCGCGATGCCGTCGCCTCGTCCTTCGCACCCTTCGCCTTGCCGATCTCCTTCGACGCGGCGTTGCGGCGGGACTGCGCCTCCTGAAGTGTCGTCAGCGTTGCACGACGCTTATCGTCGAGCGCGATCAGAGCGGCAGCCTGCGGGGCCAATCCCCGCCGTCTCAAGCCCGCATCAAAAGCTTCGGGATTGTCTCTGATCCATTTGATGTCGAACACGGGGCGCGCCTCTGATAAGTTTTCGATGGTGCTCGCTTCACCCCAACGTCAAGGCCGGGCTCGGTCATCTAGAGGTAAGCGGATGGCTATGCCTATAGCCTTGGATGGCAGGGTCAAGCCCAGCCATAGAGAGGAAGGGATTACTGCGCGATTGAAGACGAAAATTCCAATCGCCTAGACTTTGGCCGCCTGCTGCTTCTCAACGAAGCGCACCGCCAGGATCGAGACTTCGTAAAGCACGATCGTCGGCAGCGCCATGATCACCATGCTGAACGCGTCGGGCGGCGTCAAAATGGCTGCCGCCGCGAAGATCGCGACAATAGCATAGCGCCTTCCGTGCCTCAGGGTGGCCGACGTCACGAATCCGGTCCGCGCCAGAAGCGTCAGGATCACCGGCAGCTGGAACACGATGCCGAAGCCGAAGATCAGCGTCATGATCAATGACAAATATTCGGACACCTTCGGCAACAGCTCGATTGTCGGAGCACCCGCGCCGCCCGTGTGCGCGAGGCCGATCGAGAAACGGATCAGCACCGGCATGGCGATGAAATAGACCACCATCGCGCCGATGATGAACAACACCGGCGTGGCAATAAGATACGGCAAAAACGCCCGCCGTTCGCTCCGATAAAGGCCAGGGGCTACGAACTTGTAGATCTGCGTCGCAACGACCGGGAACGAAAGAAATGCCGCCCCGAACATCGCAAGCTTCACCTGCGTCATGATCTGTTCGAGGAAGTGCGTTGCAATCAGCTTCACATGATCGTCGCCCGACACCCACATGTACGGCCAGACGAGCACGTCGTAGATGTGACCCGACACCGAAAAGCAGGCGAAGAACATCACGACGAAGGCGCCGAGCGCCCAGATCAGGCGCGACCTCAGCTCGATCAGATGATCGAGTAGCGGAGCCTTGCTGGCGTCGATTTCGTCCTGACCGTCACGAGGCGAGTCTTCGCCCGGGGGACTGGCGGGTGGCAGCCGTTCCAGCATGGCCTCAGGACTCCATGCGCGGCGGAGCCGGCATCGGCGGCTTCAGGGCAGCTGCAGTTTCTGCAGATTTTTCGGGCAACGTGTGTGCGACCGCAGGTGCCTCGGTCATCACCGGCTTGCCGGCGTCTTCGACATCCGTCTTCACCCGCATCACTTCGGCATTGATCGAGGCCTGCATCTTGTCGACCTCTTCGCGCATCGATTGAAGCTCGGCCTCGCGCATCGCCGCATCGAATTGCGCTTTGAAGTCGTTGGCATGCCGGCGGACCATGCCGGCGTATTTGCCAAGCGTCCGCATCAGCGTCGGCAGCTCTTTCGGGCCGACGAACACCACCGTCACGACCCCAAGGATCAGAAGCTCACTCCAGCTGATGTCAAACATAGGATGGCCTTGTGGAGATCAGCCGCCAACGCGCCGGAACCAATCCGCCGTCAGCCGACCTTCGTACGATCGGGATTTGACGCTTCGTTCTCGATCGTGCGCGGCACCGGTCTCTCGGGCTCGTCCTCTTCGGCCATGCCCTTCTTGAAACTCTTGATGCCCTTCGCGACGTCGCCCATCAGCTCCGAAATCTTGCCGCGGCCAAATAGCAGCAAGGCAATGATCAAAAGCAGAAGAATGTGTTGTGCACTAAAACCCATTGAAACCTCTCGGCGGCAGCTGCCATCCGGTACAAGTTAAGTATCTTATCGCAGAACCGCCAGGAGCGGGCAAGGTTCGCACCTCCCGGCTGCGGACGAATATTGTCCTGCCACCGTGCCAAAGCCGTTAAAACAGCAAAAACATCCCCGAACGGCGTATTACATTATGTTAATTCAATGGCTGGACACCGTGAAGCTTCGTCTACTCGGTCTCGCCTCCGGACGTCGTCTCGCTTTCCGGCTCTCCAGCTTCTCCGGCTTCCCCAGCGTCTTCGCCTTCGGTTTCCTCGCCATCGAGGGCCAGGGACTCTTGAGCCTCCTCCTCGTCGCCATCGTCGGAGAGCGGCAGTTCGTCGGGCATCAGCGACGCAATGTCGGTGGGCGCCGGCATCGTGAAATTCGGCGGCAAATTCGCATCGAGCAGCCCCGCTGCCTTGAGGTCTGCAAGCCCCGGCAAGTCCTTGATCGCATCGAGACCGAAATGCACGAGGAACGTCTCGGTGGTACCATAGGTCAGCGGCCGCCCAGGCGCACGCCTTCGCCCCCGCGGACGAATCCAGTTCGTCTCCATCAGGACATCGAGCGTACCCGGCGACGTCGAGACCCCGCGGATCTCTTCGATCTCGGCACGCGTCACCGGCTGGTGGTAGGCGATGATCGCCAGCGTTTCGAGCGCCGCCTTGGACAGCTTGCGTTCATCTTTCTGCTGACGTTCGAGCAAATAGGAAAGATCGTCAGCGGTGCGGAACTGCCAGCGTCCCGCGACGCGTACGAGCGCGACGCCGCGATCCGTGTAGTCGTTCTGCAGTTCGACGAGCAAAGCGTTGACGTCGTCGTCGGGATCGAGACAACGCGCCAGCGCTTTTGCATCGAGCGGCTGGGACGAGGCAAACAGCAGCGCTTCCAGGCGGCGGAGCTTTTCGCGTCGGGCGCTTTTCGACAGATGATCGACGGCGGCCTCCGGGTCGCTCAACGTCTGGGGAGCGGTTTGTTCGTGCGCGTTATCGGCATCGTCGTTTGCCGACATGACATCCATCTCACGGCTGTTGTCCGGCACCACACTCAGTCTTGGCGGAACCATGGCTGTATCGATCCCCATATAACGGCGTTATCGGCGGCGCTAGCCGATCTTTTCCCACTCGGCCCCGGCTTCGCGTTTGCGCATGTAAATCGGTGCGAACGGCTCGTCCTGGCGGAGCTCGATTAACCCTTCCCGTGCCATTTCGAGCGTCGCCCCAAAGGAACTTGCAAGCGCCGAACGCTCCTCTTCGTTACGCGGCAGGTATTGATCGAGGAAAAGATCCAGCTGCGACCAGTCTCCGGCCGTTGCCCCGACCAGTTTCTGCAGCCGCTGACGAGCCTCCTTGATCGACCAGACTCGGCGCGCCTTGACGACATGAACGATCTTGATCGTGCGCTTTCTCTGATCGGCATACGCTTTCAGAAGATCGTAGATCGTCGCCGTATAGGTCGTATCGCGCGTGACCTGAATGTGCTCAGGCTGGCCGCGCCCGAAAACGTCGCGGTCGAGCCTGTGACGCGTCAGCAGCGTCGCCGCTTTCTCGCGCATGGCCTCGAGGCGCATCAGCCGGAATGACAGCCTCTGGGCCAGCTCCTCGGCGGACGTCGTATCGGGGTCTTCCTTGTCTTTCGGCAGGAGAAGCCGTGATTTGAGGAATGCGAGCCAAGCCGCCATCACGAGATAGTCGGCGGCGATCTCAAGCTTCAGCTGCTGCGCTTCGGCGATGAAGCCGAGGTATTGCTCGACTAACGCCAGAATCGAAATCTTGGCGAGATCGACCTTCTGCGTCCGCGCCAGCGCCAGCAGAAGATCGAGCGGACCTTCAAAACCTTCGATGTCGACGACGAAGGCCTCGCCCGCCGCCGGCATATCCTCGAGGCTTGGAGAGGTCCAATCGTCTGAGCCCGTTCCGCTTTGTGCTGTCGTTTCTATCATCTGCTCTCGGAACTGGTCCCGTTCGGGCGCCCGCCATCGCGGTCAATCGAGCAACATTACACTGATTCAGACAGTCGGAGTCTGCTCCGGGACTACCGCCGACCGCCATCGAAGTTGCAGCAGCTTCTTAAACTCCGAAGGTCAACTTCGCGATTGCACTTAGGAGCGCAGCCCAAACGAGAACCGGCCGCCGCCGCAGCGCCAGCCGGTTGAAATGGAAGGCTCATCATGCCGCCTCAGTACGAGGTCACCCAGCAGGTGGTGTAACCCTCGGCCTTGAGCTGGGTGCAGACATTGCTCGCTTCCTGGCGCGAGCCCGGCGGCCCGACGATCAGGCGATCGTAGCGGCCTTTGCTCCCGAGGTTGGCCGCGGCCACGTCCGGGGTCTTCCCGGCAAGCGCGGTCGAATATTTTTGCTGCATGTCGGCATAGCGCTTCAGTGCATCCATCCGGCTGGACGACGAATGCGGAATCGAAGCCAGCACCGCCACAAAACCGCCTGCTGCGCTGGACGACGTAACCGGAGCCGACGGATCATAGGCATCGGAAGCCGTCGCCGATTCGGCGCGCGCCACCTTCTTCAGGTGCTTCTTGCTATGGGTGGGTGTGCCCGCATCCGCGGCGGCGCTCGCGGACACCTTCGAGACCGAGTTCACTTTCGTGATCTTGACGGGCGCCGCATCTTTCACCGGAACTGGCGTATCGTCGCCGCTGACTGACTTCGACTG
>JAICLG010000115.1 GCA_025927515.1 Hyphomicrobium sp. | reverse complement strand
TACTGTCCAGGGCGCCCGGTTTTTCGCGGACGTCCGCGGCGGCCCTTCTTTTGCGCGGGATCGTCGAATTCGCGCGTCCGTGTCGGCATTTGAATGCGAGACGGCTTCTCGCCGGACTTCACTGGCAACGACGCGTGCGGCCCCATTTCATCAAGCGTCGGCTTGTGCGGTCCCGCAACTTTTTCTCCGAAAGCTCCCGCTTTCGCACGGCTATCTATGGTCGGTGCACGCGCCGCTGGAATCGGGCGGTCGGTTCCCGGTCCCATGTCGTCCAGCGACGGCTTTTTGATGCGCGATGTCGACTGCGCATGGCTCGGCTGAACCGGCTCGTATTCCGTCTGGATGCGCGAACCCGATGGGCTCGTCGATCGAGGCATGTTCGCCTTCGCCCCGTATTTGCGCTCACCTTTGAAGCTTCCGGCCTTATCCTCGACATCGCTCTGGCGTGCCAGCGGATCGTCCGAAATGGCAAGCTCTGTATCGCGCAGCCGTTTGATCTCGTCGCGCAGGCGCGCCGCCGTTTCGAATTCGAGGTCGGCAGCGGCTTCCTGCATACGCCGCTCCATGTCGGCAATGACCGCCTGCAGGTTGTGACCCAGCGATTGCACGCTGTCGCCGTCCGCGAGTCCAGCGTCGACAGTAACGTGATCTTGCTCGTAAACCGACTGCATCACATCGTGGATATTGCGCTTGATGCTTTCGGGCGTAATGCCGTTCGCTTCGTTCCACGCGATCTGCTTCTCGCGCCGCCGGTTGGTCTCGGCCATGGCCCGTTCCATCGAACCCGTGATCTGGTCGGCGTACAGGATGACCTTGCCGTCGACGTTGCGCGCCGCACGTCCGATCGTCTGCACGAGTGACGTTTCCGACCGCAGGAAACCTTCCTTGTCGGCATCGAGAATGGCGACGAACGCGCATTCGGGAATATCGAGGCCTTCGCGCAGCAGATTAATGCCAATCAGAACGTCGAAAGCACCAAGCCGAAGGTCCCGGATGATTTCGATGCGTTCCAGCGTCTCGATGTCGGAGTGCATGTAACGTACGCGCACGCCGTTCTCGTGCATGTATTCGGTTAGATCCTCAGCCATGCGCTTCGTCAGAACCGTGACGAGCGTGCGATAGCCCTTCTGCGAAACCTGCCGCACTTCATCGAGCAGATCGTCGACCTGCGTTTTTGCGGGGCGCACCTCGACGACGGGATCGATGAGTCCTGTCGGCCGGATGACCTGCTCGGCGAATGCGCCGCCGGTCTGCTCCAGTTCCCAGCTTGCCGGCGTCGCCGAAACGAAAACCGACTGCGGCCGCATCGCGTCCCATTCCTCGAAGCGGAGCGGGCGATTGTCCATGCATGACGGCAGGCGGAAGCCGTACTCTGCAAGCGTCGCCTTGCGCCGGAAGTCGCCGCGGAACATGCCGCCGATTTGCGGCACCGTGACGTGGCTTTCATCCGCGAAGACGAGGGCGTTGTCCGGAAGATATTCGAATAGCGTCGGCGGCGGATCGCCGGGATTGCGTCCGGTAAGATAACGCGAATAGTTCTCGATGCCTGCGCACGAGCCCGTCGCTTCCATCATTTCCATATCGAACGTCGTGCGCTGTTCGAGGCGCTGCGCTTCAAGCAGCTTGCCGCCGTTATGCAACTCGTCCAGCCGTTGCTTCAGCTCCGCCTTGATCGACTTCATCGCCTGCTGAAGCGTCGGTTTTGGCGTCACGTAGTGCGAGTTGGCGTAAAGCTTGACCAAGGCCAGCTCGTCGGACTTGGCGCCGGTCAGCGGATCGAACTCGACGATGCTCTCGATCTCGTCGCCAAAAAGCGAGAAGCGCCACGCGCGGTCCTCTAAGTGAGCCGGAAAGACTTCAACGGTGTCACCGCGCGCACGAAACGACCCGCGGACGAAGTTCTGATCGTTCCGCCGATAGTGAAGCGCGACGAGATCGGCCAGCAACTGGTCGCGTGAAAGCTGCTCGCCGACGCGCACCGTGAACGTCATTGCGGTGTAGGTTTCGACCGAGCCGATACCGTAGATGCAAGATACCGAGGCAACGATGATCACATCATCGCGTTCGAGAAGCGCGCGCGTTGCGGCGTGGCGCATGCGATCGATCTGCTCGTTGATCGACGCTTCCTTCTCGATATAGGTGTCCGTGCGCGGTACGTAGGCTTCGGGCTGGTAGTAGTCGTAATACGATACGAAGTACTCGACGGCGTTCTCTGGGAAGAAGCTCTTGAACTCGCCGTAGAGCTGCGCCGCCAGCGTTTTGTTAGGCGCGAGGATCAGCGCCGGACGTTGCGTTGCCTCGATGACGTGCGCCATCGTGAAAGTCTTGCCCGAGCCCGTGACGCCGAGCAGCACCTGATTGTGCTCTCGCTTTCTGACGCCCTCGACCAGTTCGGCAATCGCCTGAGGCTGATCGCCTTTCGGTTCGTATTCCGACACGATTTTGAATTTGATGCCGCCTTCGCTCTTTTCGGGCCGCTCCGGGCGATGCGGTGTGAACACCGGCATGCCGCCCGAAACGATGGGATGCGATGCCATCAGCGGCTGGCGTGAAAGGATCTCCTTCGCCCGTTCCGATCGTTCGTCCGGTCTGGTTAGGAGCGCCGTCAAGCTGTCGGTCAGGCTTTCGCCGCCCATGGGCGGACGCGGCCCGCTCTGGCGCAGCGCAGGCAAAGTCGGAAGCTGCCCGCCCGGACCGTCCGCCGGCCTAGCAGGTGCAAAATAAGACCCCATTTCGCCAAAGCCCGGCGTTCCCGCAGCGGTCTCGACGGGCGGTTGCGATGGCTTGCCCGATTTGCCGCGTGATGGACGCGGGCGGGGCGGCTTGCCGGAGGATGATTTGGATGGCGGCGACACGGACCAAATATAGATACTGAAGTGCGGCACATAAATGCTGTTTCCGAGCCACAGTGTCACGCGCTGCCGGTTAACGATGGAGGTCTGGACCGCGCCGGACTTCGCCGAAGTCAGCGATTTCGCGGCATTTTAAGAAGCTCCTTACGGAAGAGTAAGTTCGTCCGTGATCTGCGTAGTGATAGCCAAGCGATCGCCGACACCGGTGTTCAAGGAAGGCCATCCGGTTCGGCCCAGCGAGGCCAGGGCAACCAAGTTGGTCTACGGACGTTGCAACAGAAGAACACGGAGCACACACATGATTTCGATGAAAATGGTTGCTGCAGCGGCGGCTGCGATGATGGTCGTCGGCAGCGGCGTGGCGCTTGCGAAAGATGCCAACAAACCCGTAACCCCGGTCGTGCATTCGCCGGATTCGATCCAGTGCTCGAAGGAGGCGGATGCCAAGGGTCTGCACGGCAAGGAGCGCAAGAAATTCCGCGCCCATTGCAAGCACGAGATGAAGAAGCAGCGCCACATGGAAAAGAAGTCGTAAGTTCGCTGTCTCGCACGATTTGGAACCCCGCCGCTGCCGGCGGGGTTTTTCTTCGCTCGACGCCGTGATTATATGCTGGCGCTTTGGGGAAGAATGACGTGGCCGAAGTCATCGCCGACAAGACGGCACTCGTCACGGGCGCCAACCGAGGTATCGGATTTGAAATCGCGCGCCAGCTTGCCGGATTGAATATCAATGTGCTCGCCGGCGTTCGATCCGAGGCGAAGGCGCTCTCTGCCGGAACGGCGTTCGAGGAACTCGGGGCCGATGTTTGTCCGGTCGTTCTCGACGTGGCGGACGCGGCGCGCTTGCCCGAGGTTCTAGGCGATATTGAACGCCGTCACGGGCCGATCGATATCCTCGTCAATAACGCAGCGATCCTGATCGATGGACCCGGCGGCTTCTCGGCCAGCCTCTTCGATATGACGGACGACACATTCAGGCGCACGTGGGAAACGAATGTGCTCGGTCCTGCAGCAATCATACGGACTCTGCTTCCCGGCATGATCGCGCGCGGCTATGGGCGCGTCGTCAACATGTCGTCGCTCGCCGGACAGCTGAGCGGTATGAGTTCGGGTTTCCCGGCCTATCGCATATCGAAGGCGGCGCTGAACGCGCTGACACGGATTGCAGCTGCTGAAGCTGCCAGGACGGATGTGAAGGTCAACGCCTGTTCGCCCGGCTGGGTTAGAACCGACATGGGCGGGCCAGAAGCTTCGCGATCCCCTCAGAAAGGTGCTGAGACCGCGATCTGGCTGGCAACGCTTCCGGCGAACGGTCCGACGGGCGGATTTTTTCAGGACAAGGCGTCCGTGCCCTGGTGAGCTACGGCTACGAAGACGTCGCAACGTCCTGCAAGAAGTTTATAGCGTGCGTCCGCCATGGCTGCCGACGAAGGGCGCCGCGCCCCGGTCGATTTCCATGATAAAGCGGACAGGCCGTGCCGACGGATCTTTGGTATCGCGCGCCGTCACCAGGACGAAATGCGCCGGGGCCGAGGACGTGTCGATCTCGGTGATTTTGGGCGAAAAATCCGAAACAGCAGAAACTTCGAACGTGCGGTGATGGCCGCTGAGCGTCATCGAAATCTGATCGCCGACGGAAACCGGACGCGTGACCGGAGCGCTCCCGTCATTGCGCATCGCTGTCAGCCAGAACTCTTCAGAGCCTGAGACGGGTGCTGCCAAGGCAGCCAATTTCGTCGGCTGGGATACCCGCGTCAGCGCCGTCGTGAAGCTTGACCTGAGAACCGTCTCGCTGCTCGCCAGGAAAGATGCCGCCGCGACGGCAGCCATCGTGGCACCAGCGGAGAGGCCTAGCCAGAAAGGCCGTACATGTCGCCTCGTCATTCTCCGCACCTCCAGCAGTACTGCAGCGTATTAAGTCGGATTGAGAAGAAATCGTTCACATCAGTAATGACGTACAAACGAGAATACGGCAATTCAATAGCGCCTCAAGTCGCGGATTGGGGACAAAGCCTTACTTTAGGGCCGACTTTCGCGCCGCCCGAGGCGCGTAGGTACGGCGTAAGTGCCTGAAAAAAGCTAAATTTAACGCGGTGAGTAGCGAAAACGAAATCCCCAGCAGGCTCCAGGCTGCAGTATCGCTCGTACGGCGAAAAACGGCATTCGGCGCCCAGGCGGAACTTGTGGTTGCAATCTCGGTGATTGGAGCCAATTCCGGCTTGGCCACGGCCCTCAACACGAAGGGCGCAGCTTTGTGGTCGAGACCCGAAAACGCTACGGAGAACGGGCAGGCCCGCACGGGTGCGCTCGTCATCACCGCTGTCAGCAGAACGAAAACGATGCCCGCCGCCGATGCGTCGAGAAGGGGCCGCAGCAGGAAGTGCCGGTGTTTTGGCGGGGGAGTGTGGGACTGGGAATTCCGTGTGGACGCTCCGCTACCAGACATGGCTTCAAGTCCTCCCGCGCACATCAACGGGTAATGATGACCCGTTAAGGAAAGTTGACCCTCGCATCTGGGCACGCTTTGGTCCGGATTGTGGCGTGGACTGTGTAATCACCTCGAAAATTGTAATTTCGCTATTTTGTTGCGCGACAGCATCACAGGCCACACATCCGCGGCTGAAGAGCATCGGTATAGGCAAAACGTCGGCTTGCGGACGCATATCAATAGAACTAGGGTCCGCGCCGTTTCTTTCGCAAACGCGAAATGATCTTCGACAGCTTTCCCTTATTGGACAGGCCGCCACATGGGCTTCATCGCCGAAAGTTTGAACCGTATTCAGCCTTCTGCCACGATCGCGGTTTCGACCAAGGCGCGTCAGCTCGCAGCGGAGGGACGAGATATCATTTCGCTATCCGCGGGCGAGCCGGATTTCGATACGCCGCAGAACATCAAGGACGCCGCGAAGCGCGCCCTCGACGCCGGCAAGACAAAATATACCGACGTCGACGGCATTCCGGAATTGAAGGCGGCGATCGTCGCCAAGTTCAAGCGCGACAACGGCCTCGACTATAAGCCGAGCCAAGTCTCTGTCGGGACGGGCGGCAAGCAGGTTCTCTACAACGCATTGCTTGCAACGCTCAATCCGGGCGACGAGGTCGTGATACCCGCGCCATGCTGGGTGTCCTATGCCGACATCGTGCAGCTCGGCGGCGGCAAGCCGGTGTTTGCCGAAACGACGCTCGAGGACGGCTACAAGCTGAAGCCCGAGGCACTCGAAAAGGCGATCACGCCGAAGACCAAGTGGTTTGTCTTCAACTCGCCGTCCAATCCCACGGGCACGGCGTATTCAGCCGCAGACATCAAGGCGCTCACCGACGTTCTGCTGAAGCATGAGCACGTCTGGGTGCTGACCGACGATATGTACGAGCACCTGCTCTACGACGGGCTGAAGTTCGCGACGCCCGCCGCCGTCGAGCCGCGTCTCTACGATCGCACGTTGACGATGAACGGCTTGTCGAAGGCCTATTGCATGACGGGTTGGCGGCTCGGCTATGCCGCGGGGCCCGAAATGCTCATCAAGGCAATGCGCAAATTGCAATCGCAATCGACGTCGAACCCCTCGTCGATCGTGCAGTGGGCGGGCGTTGAAGCTTTGAACGGCCCGCAGGATTTCATTGCCAAACACAACAACATCTTCGTCGAGCGTCGTGATCTCGTCGTCAGCATGCTCAACCAGGCGAAAGGCCTGCAATGCCCGAAGCCGCAAGGCGCCTTCTATGTGTATCCGAGCATAAGGGCGTTGATTGGCAAAACCAGCAAGGCCGGCACCAAGATCGCCAACGATGAAGCTTTCGTGACGGCATTGCTGGAAGAAGAAGGCGTCGCCGTCGTGCACGGCGCGGCGTTCGCAGGGTCGCCGTCGTTTCGCGTCTCCTACGCCGCCTCGACGGAAGCGCTCAGGGATGCTTGCACCCGCATTCAGCGGTTCTGCGGGAATCTATCCTGATGAGAAGTGGCCTCGCGGTCGGCACCAGACAAGGGAATCAAAAGCGCGCGAATGACTTTCGCGCGCTTGGCGTTCCTACGGTATCTGTCGTGCGCTTGCTCGTCAGGCGGTCGCACCGCCGACGAACCGGCCAGTAAGCCAATCCCAGGCCTGCGCCATGTGTCCAGACAAAGGTTGGCCGTTCAATGGTTTGCCGTCGATGTCGGGCACGACCGGCCGCCAGATTGCAATCGCTGTCGTAGGTTGCGATCGGAATTCGAACACCGTCGGCTCCGCTCCGAAGGTGTCTGGAAGCTCGTCTTCGACCGCCATCACGTACCCGGCGGCGCTGGCTGCGGACATCAGTGATTCGATACTCATAACCCAGCCTCGCATTCTGAGCCAAATCCCTCTGGCTCGCTCCGAATCTTGCGCTTGTGCCCATTAAAACGCGCTAAACACGGACTGGTTCATGATGCGGCAAGTTTAAAGTTATTCAAGCGCTTTTTGCATTTCGGGCCAACCGCTAGCGCTTTTCCGCTCAAGTAGCTTCGGCGATGCGGTAAGCCAGCGGGCGTACGCTCCGATATTTCTGGCACTGCAATATAAAAGTTTTACGAAACTAACCGTTGTACCGCTTCGCGTTTGGAGCGACGATCATCGCTGCCGCGCCTTTCCGAGGTGCGGGGTGCGGCCCGTGCGTGGGTGCGCGCCTCGCAATGTCGGAGGCAATCATGACAAGTTCAGATGGCCAAAAGGGCAGAAACGGCTCTCAAGGAGGCAGAGGTGGGGTCCACGGCGCGCGGTGTATTGCGCTGATCGGACCCTTCGCAAGCGGCAAGACAACGCTATTGGAAGCCATTCTGGCGCGCACCGGCACGATATCGAGAGCCGGCTCGATCGCCGCCAAGTCAACGGTCGGCGACAATACCCCGGAAGCGCGCGATCATGCCATGAGCGTCGGCCTCAACGTCGCCGACGCGACATTTCTAGGCGACAAGTTTACGTTCATCGATTGCCCAGGCTCGGTCGAGTTCGCCTACGAGGGCGCGCTTGCACTTCCCGCCTGCGATATGGCGGTCGTTGTCTGCGAAGCCGACCCGAAGCGGGTCGCGGCCTTGCAAGTGATCCTCAAGCAGCTCGAGGATGCCCGCGTTCCGCATCTGCTTTTCCTGAACAAAATCGATATTTCGCAGACGCCCGTCCGCGACATCATTCCAAGCTTGCAGCCGGCGAGCGCCAAACCGCTCGTCCTGCGTCAGATTCCGATTTGGGAGAATGGCATTGCGACGGGCTTCGTCGATCTCGCATCGGAGCGCGCCTACGTCTATCGCGAGCATGCTGGAAGCAAAATCGTCGAACTCCCGTCCGCCGTCGCGGCACGCGAGAAGGACGCGCGCTTCCAGATGCTTGAGAAGCTCGCCGACTACGACGACGAACTGATGGAGCAATTGCTCGCTGACATCCAGCCGCCGAACGATCGTATCTTCGAGGATCTGACGAAGGAACTGAAGGACGGCCTCATTTGTCCGGTGCTCCTTGGTTCGGCCGAGCAAGGACACGGCATCATGCGCCTCTTGAAGGCGATCCGGCACGAATGCCCGTTCGTTGAGGATACGGCGCGCCGTCACAAGCTCGAGAATGTTAAATCGGCCGCCTACGTTTTCAAGAGCGTCCACACGAAATCGGGCGGCAAGCTATCGTATGCCCGCGTTCTCGCCGGAGAAATTCCGGACAATGCTACCGTCACGGGCGCCGACGGCCGGGAAGTGCGCGTCGCGGGCATCTTCTCGCTGCGGGGCGAGGAAACGACCAAATGCACAGGCGCGAAGGCAGGCGATACGGTGGCGCTCGGACGTCTCGACTCCATTCATTCGGGCGAGACCATCGGCGTCGGCAAATCCGTTGTCACCCAGATAGAAACGCCGAAGCCACCGCAATCGGTTCTAGCAGCCGGCCTCGGTCTCAAGGATCGCAAGGACGAAGTGAAGCTTTCTTCGGCCGCCGCAAAGCTCATCGACGAAGATCCCTCACTCACGCTTGAGCACAACGCCGATATGCATCAGATCCTGCTTCACGGGCAGGGCGAGATGCACTTGCGCGTCGCGCTCGAACGGCTAATGCGCAAATACGGCATCGAAGTCCTGCGCGAGAAGCGCCGCGTCGGCTACAAGGAAACCATCCGCTCTTCGACCGAAGTCCGGGGACGCCACAAAAAGCAATCGGGCGGCCACGGCCAGTT
>JAICLG010000342.1 GCA_025927515.1 Hyphomicrobium sp. | reverse complement strand
TGCTCACCGGTTCTGTTCGAAAACTGTACTCGGTCGGCGCCACCCTCAATGAACTCGGCGCCGATTATCGATTCAAAACGCCCGTATTTCGGAACGGCCGCGTCGATGCCTCCGGCGATTTGAAAGGCGATCTGATCCTTGTGGCAAAAGGAGACGTGACCATGGGAGGCCGCGACAACGGCGACGCCACCATTGCCATCACCGACTTCGATCATTGCGATGCCAATAATCTAGGCAGCGCGATCCTCACCAAGCCCGATCCTCTCGCCGGTCTAAACAATTTAGCCGCGCAGGTCGCCGCTTCCGGTATCAAAAAAGTCTCGGGCGACGTCATCATCGACGACCGTCTCTTCAAAGAATTCAGAGTTCCCAATCAGCTCCTCCTGATCACGCCGATAGTGATCAACGACAATCGCATCGACGTAACAATTCTCCCGGCGCAACCCGGTGAACCGGCTCAAGTGGAATGGAGACCGCACACCGTTGCCTTTAAGGTCACGAACAATGTGATCACCGTCCCCGCCGGAGAAAAAACCGAGGTTACGCTGACCCGGTCCGGCCCGCACGAAGGAATCGTGAGCGGGCAAATTGCGGCGGACTTCATTCCGCCTCTGCCCGGAGTGAAAAGCCTGGTGCAAACCTTCCGCGTGGACGATCCCGATCCCGCCGCCTTTCAGGAGCCCGCCGCATTCGCCCGTACCGCTTTTATCGAAGCCCTGCGCAGGGCTGGCGTCACGGTGAACGCTCGGCTTGTAGCTCCGAATCCTTCCGGCAACCTTCCGCCGCGGGATTCTTATAGTCCTAGTACGCAGGTTGCGGAATTAGTTTCTGCTCCTTACGCGCAGTATGCAAAACTCATTTTGAAAGTAAGTCATAATCTCGGAGCTAATTTGAGCCTGATGCTATTCGGGCTCGCCAATGGTGTGAACACCATGCAAGACGCTCTTTCCATGGAGGCAGCCACGCTGGTGGACCAGTACGGATTGCATGGCAATGGATTTGACTTTCCCACCAACGGAAGCGGCAGCCCGGATAGCCGCGCCTCGGCGGCAACAACGGTGCAATTGCTCGTTTCTCTGACGCACCGCCGGCCAACCTTTCCTTTCTACTTTGATTCTCTTCCGATCCTGGGAGTGGATGGCTCTCTTGCGGAAATCGGAATCGACAGCCCGGCCCGCGGAAAAGTATTTGCCAAGACCGGAACATTTCTCGACGACGGCAAGATCAAGGCGCAAGTTCTCGCCGGCTACATCCACGCTCGCAGCGGCCGGCATCTGGCCTATGCGCTCTTCGTGAACGATGCCGGTGAAATCGCCGATATCGCCGACGTCATTGGTGTGATACAGGACGAAGGCGACATATCGGCAATTATTCAACAATTGAATTAAACAATATGCGACATCGTCTCTCCACTCTGGTTTTTTTCGCGCTGCTTTCGTGCTTAGTTGTAAGCGCGGCTAGTGTTCCTGAGGAGATCAAGGCCATCATGGACGCGCCGCGTTACAAAGACGCCATCTGGGGCCTGCGCCTCATCGACCTAGAAACCGGGCAGCCGCTCATCGATCTAAAGCCGCGCCACAAGTTCTTCATCGGATCGGTCCGCAAGGTCTTCACCGTCGGCGAGCTGTTGAACGAGGTCGGCCCCAATCACACCTTCAACACGCCCGTCTACCGGCAAGGCGTGATCAGCGAGTCCGGCGTTTTGCACGGCGATTTGATCCTCGTCGCTTCAGGCGACCTTACGATGGGAGGCCGCACCAACCCGGATGGCACTGTTGCGATCAGCAACTTCGATCACAACGAAGCAAATTCGCTCGGCAACGCCGAACTCACTCGCCCCGACCCCTTGGCTGGATACACTTACCTTGCTGAACAGATTGCGGCCCACGGCATCAAAAAAATAGACGGCGAAATTATCATCGATGATCGCCTCTTTAAGCCCTTCCACTTTCGCGACGAGTTTGATCTGAAGCCTATTTTTGTCAATGACGATGTCGTCGATCTGCTTATCCGTCCCACCAATCTTGGCGAACTGGCTTCCCTAAAGCATCGTCCCCGATCTGCCGCCTTAGACATCGACAACGCCGTCTTCATGACCGCGGCCGGTACCGATCTTGATATCGACCCGCCTCTCCCATCCTGCATCGGGCAACCCGACTGCACCGTTACTGTGAAGGGCACTCTTCCGGTGGGTTTCGTGCCGCCGTTGACCGGCCATTATCCTCTCATCCGTACGGTCCGCATCGTTGATCCATCCAGCTACGCCCGTACCGTTCTCATCCAAAAACTCCGCGCTGCCGGCGTAAAGGTAAACGCACCCACGGTGGAACCGAATCCGGCTCAATTCCTGCCGCCAAAAGATTGTTACGAGCCGCGCATGCGAGTGGCGCAGTTGAAAGGGCTCCCGTATTCCGAAGATGCCAAACTCATCAATAAGGTCAGCTACAACATCGGCGCCGATACCAGCATCCTCCTCTACGGCCTGACCCAGGGCGCCGACGACATGAAATCGGCGCTTGCCGCCGAAAAGAAAAACCTCCGAGTCAATTACGGCATCCACCCGGGCGAATACTCTTTCGTTGATGGCAGCGGCGGCGGCCCAACCTCCGCCACCAATTCCGCGGTGACCAGCTTCCTGGCCGAAATGTATACGCGCCCTGCGTTTCATAAGTACTTCGCCTCTTTCCCCATCCTCGGCATCGACGGCTCCCTCGCAACCGTCACCGATTTCGAGTCTGAGCCGGCTCTCGCACCGGCCAAAGGACGCGTACACGCCAAAACCGGCACCTTCATTGACGATTCCTCGATCAAAGCCCAAGCTTTCGCCGGTTACATCCATGCCAAAAGCGGAAGAAAGCTCGCCTACCAATTAGTCGTCAACAACGTCCCGTTCACAACCATCGACGACGTCATTAAGGTGTTCCAAGACGAGGGCAC
>JAICLG010000389.1 GCA_025927515.1 Hyphomicrobium sp. | reverse complement strand
GCTCCACAGGGGCCAGGCCGTTTTGTTGCGCGGACGGGATGCGCCCAATAGTAGCGGCACAGTCTATGTCACGGTGGCAGGCCGGCTTCTCGCGCTTGCCGAAATTGGCAACGGCGAACTCATCCCCAAGCGTGTGTTCAACCTGGCCGGGCTGACTGCCAGCTCCGGTCGCAACGAGAGAGTTTGACGATGTCGATTACCGCGCAACGCAAAGCGGAAGTCATCAAGACGAATGCCACCAGGGCCGGCGACACCGGTTCTCCTGAGGTCCAGGTTGCGATCCTGTCGGAACGCATCAGCAACCTCACGGATCATTTCAAGACCCACGTGAAGGACAATCATTCGCGCCGCGGCCTCCTGAAGCTCGTGTCGACGCGCCGCTCCCTTCTCGACTATTTGAAGAAGACGGACGAGGCGCGCTACAAGGCGCTCCTCGAGAAGCACAACATTCGCCGTTGAGCTCGTTTGAAGTGCACGCGCGGCCGTGTATTGCCGCGCGTTTTGCATGATCGTTCGAGAACCGCACGTGCGGTCCTTCGAAACCGATGATGCACAGGAGCATGATGCTGGAGAAGATCATGCTCGACACCGACGTCCAGCAGCAATCCGGCCGCTGGACGTGACGGGCAAGGTGCCCGTGATTTGAAGCGAAAGGATGGACGCCATCCTAAAACCGGAAACCATGGCAGGATCGCCGGATGCTGATGCAATCTTGTGCTCAGCCTCTCGCCGTCTTGCGCATGGTTTTTTGTTTTGTGGCGTTCGGCTTTTTCGTGAACCCATGAAAGAAGATCGAAATGTTCAATATTCATTCAGTCGAGATCGACTGGGGTGGACGTCCCCTCAAGCTTGAAACCGGAAAGATCGCCCGCCAGGCCGACGGCGCCGTGATGGCGACCTACGGCGAGAGCGTTGTGCTCGCGACCGTCGTCGCGGGGAAGACACCGCGCGAGGGCGTCGACTTCCTGCCGCTCACCGTCGACTATCAGGAAAAGACCTATGCCGCGGGCCGCATTCCCGGCGGCTATTTCAAGCGCGAAGGCCGCCCGACCGAGAAGGAGACGCTGGTTTCCCGGCTGATCGACCGTCCGATCCGTCCGCTGTTCGTCGACGGCTGGCGCAACGAAACCCAGGTTATCATCACCACGCTCTCCCACGACATGGAGAACGATCCCGACGTGCTCGCGATGGTCGCGGCCTCCGCGGCGCTGACGCTGTCGGGCGTGCCGTTCAAGGGGCCGATCGGAGCGGCCCGCGTCGGCTTCGCCAACGACGAATATGTGCTCAATCCGACCCTGGACGAGATGACCGAGACGCGGCTCGACCTGGTCGTCGCCGGCACTTCGGACGCCGTGCTGATGGTGGAGTCGGAAGCCAGGGAGCTCAACGAAGACGTGATGCTCGGCGCCGTCATGTTCGGCCACCGTCACTTCCAGCCCGTGATCAATGCGATCATCGAGCTCGCCGAGAAGGCCGCGAAGGAGCCACGCGATGTCACCGCGATCGACAATTCCGCGATCGAGAAGGAGATGCTCGCGCTGATCGAGCAGGATCTGCGCGCGGCCTATGCGATCCCGGTGAAGCAGGACCGCTATGCCGCGGTCGGCGCTGCCAAGGAAAAGGTGATGGCGCACTTCCTGCCCGACGGGCAGGAGCCGAAATACGACAAGCTCCGTGTCGCCGACGTGTTCAAGGAGCTGGAAGCCAAGATCGTCCGCTGGAACATCCTCGATACCGGCCGCCGCATCGACGGACGCGACGTCAAGACGGTCCGCCAGATCGTGGCGGAAGTCGGCATCCTGCCGCGCGCCCACGGTTCGGCGCTGTTCACGCGTGGCGAGACGCAGGCGCTGGTCAGCGCGACGCTGGGCACGACCGACGACGCGCAGCGTCTTGAAAGCTATGAGGGCGAGCAGAAGCGGCGCTTCATGCTGCACTACAACTTCCCGCCGTTCTCGGTTGGCGAAGTGG
>JAICLG010000137.1 GCA_025927515.1 Hyphomicrobium sp. | reverse complement strand
GTCTCGGTGTGATTGCCGATTTCGAACAGCGGATCGAGCATGAGCTGTTCGGTGCGGGTCTGGTGGGACGCCATCCATTTTCCGCCCGCAAAGAACGTCGCTTTGACGCCCTGCTGGCGCAGATAGTCGATGATGCGGCCGTCGTAGCCCGCGATCTCACCGCGCTGCTCGCAAAGATCGAACGTCAGCGCGATGACTTTTTCCCCGGCTGGCACGTTCACACGTCGTATGGAACCACGCAGTTCGCTCGCTACACCCGGTGCTGGCTTGAAATCGGCGATCTTCGTCGGCGCATCGTAGGTATGATTGCCTTTCTTGGCCAGCTGCTCGCCTGGGACGCCGGCGAGCGCCGCTGCCGAGAAGCAGGCGTGTTGGAGCGCATCGTCGCCGGCGAAAGCAGGCGTCGTACAGGCAAAGCCCAAAGCTGCGATGGCCCGCACAAACCTGAGATATCTCATTTGCCTTTGAATTCCGCTTTGCGTTTTTCAAGAAAGGCCCGACGGCCTTCGGCGTAATCTGCGCTGGCGAAGCAAGCTGCAACGGCGTCATCGAGCTTGTGCATGTCAGGGTGTTCAGGGTGGCGTGAGATCTCATCGATGACGAGCTTGGCCGCCGCGACGGACAGCGGCGCGTTCTCGGCGATCTCAAGCGCCAGCGCTCTGACGGTGGTTTCGATTTCGGTCTTCGGTACGAGCTGCGTAATGAGCCCCATCGCTTCCGCATCGGCCGAGCGAAACCTACGCCCCGTGAACAGTAGCTGTTTGGCGCGATCGGCCGGCACGGCGGCAAGAATGGGACGCACCCATCGCGCATTGTAGCCAATGCCGAGCTTGGCAGCGGGAATTGCAAATTGGCTCGTCTCATCTGCGATCCGCATATCGCAGCAAAGAGCAAGGCCGAGCCCGCCGCCGAGGCAGAATCCATGAATCATTGCGATCGTCGGCTTCGGGCTATTGATCAAAGCCTCGAAGGCAGCATCGTTCAACGCGTCGTAGACCTTCGCTGCGTCTCCCGTGCGACCGCTCTCGAATTCGGAGATATCGGCGCCCGCGGAGAAAGCCTTGTCGCCCGCGCCCCGCAAGACGACGACGCGCACGTCCGGGTCCGCGACAGCCGAGGCTATCGCGCCAGGCAGCGCCCCCCACATGGCGCCCGTCAGAGCATTCATCCGCGATGGATTGTCGGCCGTGATCCAGGCAATTCGCCCGTCTTTGGCATACCTTAGCGCCGCGCCGCCGCTATTCGCTTCCGCCATACCCACGGTCCCTTCCATATTGCCGGGCCATTTAAGGCGCAATTGATGGTCCGGCAAACGTCCGTTCAGGCGGCAGATGCGCGCGGGATAGGCAACGTATATTATGCAAAGCCGTTCACGGATTGACCCCGGTGCATCGCATCGTTAATCGCTGTGAAACAATTATTCAGGCCAACGGGGTAAAGGACGCCCGAGGAGCTATGGCGAAAGGCCTTCACGTGTCGAACCATAAAACAGCAACGCCAAAGGTTCAGGTCGTAGACCCGATCTGGGCGCAAATCCGCTCCGAGGCGCAATCCGCCATGAAGGCCGAACCGGCCCTCGGCAGTTTTATATTTGCGACCGTTCTGAGCCACGAGCATCTCGAAGAAGCCGTCTGCCATCGTCTTGCGCAGCGATTGAACCACAACGACGTCGACGCCGGACTCATCTCGCAAACGTTCCTGAGCGTCCTCGAAGATGATAACGAGGTCGGCATGATTTTCCGCGCCGATCTGGCTGCCGTCTACGATCGCGATCCAGCCTGCACGCGCTTCCTTGATCCTCTGCTGTACTTCAAGGGTTTCCATGCACTCGTGACGCATCGCTTTGCGCACGCGCTCTGGAAACGCGGCCGCCGCGACTTCGCGCTCTATCTGCAAAGCCAGGCGTCACGCTTTTTCAGCGTCGACATTCATCCCGCCGCGCGCTTCGGCCAAGGCATCATGCTCGACCATGCGACAGGTTTCGTCGTCGGCGAAACGGCTGTTGTCGGCGACAACTGCTCGTTCCTTCATGCAGTAACGCTTGGCGGCAGCGGCAAGGAAACCGGCGACCGGCATCCGAAGATCGGCGATAACGTGTTGGTCGGCGCCGGCGCTAAAATTCTCGGAAATATCAAGATTGGGGCATGCTCCCGCATCGCCGCAGGGTCGGTCGTGCTCTCGGAGGTTCCCCCCAATGTCACCGTCGCGGGCGTGCCCGCGAAAATCGTCGGCAGTGCCGGTTGCTCCGAGCCCGCGCGCTCGATGGAGCAGGGTTGGGTCGAGGATTTCGGTGGCCTCTGACACTCACCAGGAGAAAGTAAATTGAAGAAAGACGAAGTTGCACGGCTTCAGGCCTATCTGCGCAAAACGTTTGGAGCCTCGACGCTGGAGGTCAGGCCCCAGCCGAAGAAGGACGATATGGCCGAGGTCTTCATCAACAACGAGTTTGTCGCGGCCCTTTATCGCGAAGAGGAAGACGGCGAAACGTCTTATCAGCTGCAGATGGCCATCCTCGACATGGACCTTGAAGGCGTTTGAGACGCGAGAAGCCCGACCGATGACTCTCTACAACTTGGACGGCGTTGGGGTGACGACCCCCGCCAGCGGGGCTTTCTGGGTTGCGCCAAACGCCGTAGTTCTCGGCAAGGTCGCGCTCGAAGAGGACGCCAGCGTCTGGTTCGGTGCAGTGCTGCGAGGCGACAATGAACTCATTACGGTCGGAGAACGATCGAATGTTCAGGACGGCTCAGTGCTGCACACAGACCCCGGCTTTCCTTTGACGATCGGGGCCGACTGCACCATCGGACACATGGTTATGCTGCACGGCTGTACGATCGGCCGCGGCAGCTTGATTGGCATCGGTTCGATCATTCTCAACGGCGCGAAGATCGGCGAAGAGTGCGTTATTGGCGCAAATACGCTCATTCCTGAAACTAAAGAGATACCGCCGAGATCCATGGTGATGGGATCGCCCGGCAAGGTCGTCCGGCAATTGAGCGACGAGGAGGTTGTGCGTTTTGGCGGAGCGGCGCGCCGCTACGTCGCCAACTGGAAGCGATACGCCTCTGGATTGAAGCCTCAGCAAAAAGTCTAAGGGCAGGCATCGACGACCCTTGAGACGGCGCGGAAAAGCGCCGTCTTGAACTCAAATACTTCCGCCAATGTGCCGATCACGGCAGCGTCTCTATGCCTTCCAATCCCGATACATCCGATTGCGATACGCCCGCGCTTGCGGAAGGCGTCATCGCATCGTTCGGATCGAGCGACACCCAAACCTTCGGATCGAGATACGACTGCCGCATCACGTAGTGATACGGCGTCTGATTCCAAAGGCGGACAACGTCAATTTTGTTGTCGAGAATGTAATCACCTTGCGTGGTTCGAACGGTGAGAACGGCGTGGCCTTCGTTCTTCTCGTCGCGAACCACCGTCATCAGCAGCGTGCTGGATGGCCAGCCGCGTGCGATGAGAATATGGCGTTTGAGAAGCGCATAATCCTCGCAGTCGCCGCGTGTTTTCGGAAGCGTCCAGTACTCGGCAACGCCATAGACTTCCATGTCTGTCGCCGGCTCGATGTCGTGATTGACCTTGCGGTTGACCACGTCGAGCTCGCTCAGGCGTTCCGGCGTCGCTTCAAAACGCGACTCGTTAGTCGACGTCACGACGCATTCGTTTGGCATTCTCGCGCAGAAGGATACGAAGCCATAAGGAGGCTGCGAGCTGCCATAAATTCGCATGTACTCCGGAGCGCGGATTGCCGGGTTTAGAACTGCAACTTGCTGCGCCGCTGCCGGAACCGTCGCCGCAATCAAACTCACGGCCATACTCATGGCCACGCTACCGTACTTCATGATACGCCCTCGAACACGGTACGATACACTACGCGAGACACTTGTTTTTAGCATGAATGCCGGCCTCGGCATTCGTACCAAAGATCGATAAAATTTTAACTTTGGGATTTTGGCAACTCGGCGGGCGATTTGAGGCATCACACAACCAACGCAACGTTTAAGAAAAACTTTCGCGCAACGCCTCGGGCGAAAGCAGCGCAAGGAACTGGAGCCCGATACCGCGCGCGTGGTGCCGTCGAACGATTGCCCGCGTCTTGCCGACCATCACGAAACTGCCGATCGGCGGCCGCGCAGGCGTGCCGATCGATGCTCCAGATGCGGAAAGATCAAGCAGTTCAACGTCGATAATGACGTCGTCGACCTTCAACGTTGTCCGGCGGCCGTGAGTTCCCATGCGCTCGTGGAGCCGGCCGGCATCCTCTGGGAAGTCGGCGCGGTTGATCAGCCACATGATCTGGGCGGCGAGCTTCTCGCGCTTGTACTCCGTCACTTTGAAAGCGAAGGCAAAGCCGTTTGGCGTACGTCGAGTAACCACGCCCTCGATGCCGCCGAGATGTTTGAAATAGGCGATGACCCGCTCGCCGATTTCCGGGGCATGAGGCGAAGACACTAATGCTCCGCCAACCGAAATGTTCTTGAGTTCGCACGTGAACTCGTTCCGGTCTTCGCGCATGAAACGACCGGCGAGGGAAACCGGTAGCCTGCGATGCCGGCGCGGGTCCGTCATGGCCGTTGGCTGCGCATCGGTTTGATGCAGCGTGTCGCGGAGAATACTCGATTGCATAGCCAATGGCCGATCCTTGGGCCCGCAGCAAAAACCTTGGGTCCATCGTCTCGTTCTGGCGTTGCGATAACGACGGCCCGGGAGAACTATGGGCGCCGGTTCTTAACGAAGCTCTAATCTACGGCCCATAATCGCCAGCGTGTCCCGAGTGAGGCACACCACTGGTCGAAGGTCTAATGCGGGCTGAATCTGCGGCCTTATCCGTTGGTTGGGCGGCTGAGGCCGCCGTCGTAAACGCGGAACTGCCGCCGGTCCGAGCGAACGATCCTGGCCTCTCGGACGACCGGGAGCAGGGGCTGGCGAATGTGTGCCGCGCCGGCGAAATCCGCAGGCGCGCCATCTGGCCAAACCGTCTCATGGCTGACGACCTTGCGCTCTGTTAGTGCCACGGTGCCGAGCCAATGCGGCTTCCCGACCGGCGCGATCGACCCGAGGAACCGATCGATGGAATCGCGGGTATGCGAGAGGGGCAGCAGCAGCATTTCGAAATCTGTCGATAGCCCGGCCTCACTTGAAGCCCTGATTTTGATGACGCTGACCGCTCCCTTCGAGACGCTCAAATGAATCTGCCGCTGCAGGATCTTTCCATCGGCTTCGTCAAAGAGCTGGAACAGGTTGAGCCCGCGAAAATCGATGCCGAATGCCTCGGACACCCGAGTTCCGGCGAGCCTGAAGCGGAGGGTGGATTGAGCGATGCGCTCAAGAATGAAAGTGTCGGGCAAGTTTCCGCCTATGCACGACGGCTCGATCTCGAAGCGTTTCGGCGCTATGCGACCCGCTCTAAGCTCGTTCCAGTACGAATAAAGTGCTCGGCTGACGGTTTCTTGCATGTGAGCCTGCGCCCCCGTTGGACCTGCAGCGGTTTAGGTCTGACCTCAAACCGTGCCATTCCGGCACACGCGAGATAAAGCAGGCGCCGAAGATATGGACGGGGGAGCATCCTTCATGCCATCCGAAGGACGAGGGCTTGGCATCGGCCACCGCCGGCTAAAAGATGTTCAGTAATCCTTAACGAGCGCCGCGGTTTCGGCGGGCACCATCACAGCGGGGCGACGTGAGTCATAAAGAACCGATCTTCAACATTCCGGGCGGCGTGCTGGCGACGCTCGCGATCCTGATTGCGGTCCATGTCGCGCTCTCGCTGTTACCGCCTGAGCGGTTCGAATGGTGGGTTCTGGCCCTCGCGTTCATACCGGCGCGCTACGCCGGATTCGCGAGTCAGCTGCCGGGAGGAGAGACGGCCGCCGTGACCTCATTCATCACGCACATGGCCGTCCACGCGGATCTCGTCCATCTGGGATTCAACACAGCTTGGCTTCTGGCATTCGGATCCGTGCTCTGTGCACGCATCGGCAATTTGCGTTTTTTCTTGTTCTCGATTGCAGGCGGAATAGCCGGCGCGCTTTTATTCCTTGCATTCAATCCCGGCTTGGCTGCGCCGATGATCGGCGCATCCGGCGCGATCTCCGCGATGATGGGTGGCGTTATGCGTTTCCTGTTCAACGCTATTGATCGTGGCGAAGGTTATCTTCTTCGCGTGAAACCTCGCGCGATCCCGAGCATGTCGCTCATACGCACGCTCACGGATCGGCGTGTGTTGCTGGCGTCGCTGGTTTTCCTCGGAGTGAATCTGTTGGCGATGATCGGCTTCGGGAAATTTGGTGCAACAGGCGCCATCGCGTGGGAAGCGCACATCGGTGGATATGTCTTTGGTTTATGCGCGTTCAGTGCGTTCGATAGTGCGACGCAAAACAATCATCCGCCTGCACCGCAACTCGATTGAAGGCTTGCATTCGGGTTTAAATTGCCTCAGCCTTCACTCACTCCGCCGCAAGAGCGGATATGATTAAGGTGAGAAAACGCAGCGAACGCCGGCAGAAGACCGGGTAAGCCTTGCGAGGTTTAAGGTAAGCGCAGGCGTCTTCGGACTTCTTTTCGGGACTACGTTCCAAAGAACGGAGGCTGGGTCTGTGATTATTGGTCAAATACTCAAATCGAAATCGCGCGGCGTGATGACGGCGCGGCCCGAAGATTCGATTCAAGAGATCGCGTTGCGGCTCTCAAGCCGCAAGATTGGCGCCATCGTTATCGTCGGTGATAGTGGCGAAGTCGTCGGCATTATTTCCGAGCGCGACATTATCCGGCTCATCGCCGAACACGGCGCGAAAGCCCTGACGATGCCGGCGCGCGATGGCATGACACGAAACGTCATCTCCTGCACCAAGACCTGCACGACTGATGAGATCATGAAAACGATGACTCGCGGTCGGTTCCGTCATTTGCCGGTGATCGAAGACGACGCGCTCGTCGGAATCGTTTCGATTGGCGATGTGGTCAAGCACTACACGGCCGAGGTCGAGCTGGAAGTAACCGCGATGCGCGGCTACTTGGCGACAGGTTGAAGGGCGGTATGCGCGGAGCTTGCTGTGGAACGGGCGCGATCCTGCTGCCCGTTTCCTGGGACGCGCTTCGTGTCCCTCGTTTCGATCTCGCGTAAAATATCGTCGAGCTGGCGTTCGACGGCATGATGGCCGCGTTCGATCATTTCCGCGGCGCGATGGAAATCAAAAAGGCCAACGTCCTGTAGTCTCGGCGATACCATCGCATCGGGAGGATCGCCGGCAAGGCGCGAACGTGCGATGCGATCCTGCACGATATTAAAAGCATCGACCATAACCGTCGAAATGCCCGGCGCACCATCGCCGCGACCGAGGATTTGCCTCTGAAGCAGGGCGCGGACACCTCGTTTTTCCGGCTTGATCTCGTCGAGAGCCGGATGAAGCTGGTCGTCTTCGTCGGCATAAAATGTCTCGGGCGCGGCAATGACACTGCCCCGGCCCAGAATGTCGAAGTTCAAGTTGACCGCGATGACGTAACGGGCGCCAAGTGCCCGGCACACCGAAACCGGGATCGGATTGACGAGCGCTCCGTCGAATAGCCACCGGCCATTGACTTTCACGGGCTTGAAAACGCCGGGCAGCGCATAGGATGCCCGTACAGCGTCGACCAAACGCCCGCGCGACAGCCAATGCTCATGTCCTGTGCCGATCTCCGTCGCGACAGCCGTAAATCGCGTATGCAAGTCTTCGATATTGAGATCGCCAAGGTGCTGATCGAGGCGGCTGCACAAACGCTGTCCGCTGATCAGTCCCGTGCCGGCGAAATTGAAATCGAGATATCCGAAGATGCGCTTCGGCGTCAGCTCGGTTGCCCAACGCTCGAGATCGTCGAGATGTCCCGCTGCGTAGCAGCCGCCGAC
>JAICLG010000073.1 GCA_025927515.1 Hyphomicrobium sp. | reverse complement strand
TTTTGGCCGTCCAGCGCAACGCAGGTAGCGCGGAACGTTGATCACTCAGATGGCCACTGGCGCAACGAACTTCGTTCACGAGAACGACAGAACGATAACGATCGAAGGACAACGCAAAATTGCGATCAAAAGCGTCGAATCATGGTCGCAATTCCTCTCTTGATTTTCGGAAACGCCGGCATATGCTGCAACGCATTTGATGTGTACAGTGAGTTTTTTTGAGTAGCTGCGTATGCCTGAGTCCGCAATTTCAGCGGCGCGCGCAACGAACGTCCAGTGGCCTTTTGGGCTGGCACAGGACGCATGGGACTATTCGATTGACGCTTGGCAGCGGGGTATTCTTTTTCTCGACGTCCTGGAGCAAAGGAGTTGCAGATATTACGAACATGCCGCCAAACTCGCTCCGCATGTTCTGAAATTTAGTTACGAACTTCTGCTTGATGGGCGCACGTTCAAAAAGCCCGTAAATTACGCGCTTGTTCGCATCGTTCCGCCTGACGGCAAGAAGGCGGATAAGTTTAAACGCCCCTTTGTGATTGTCGACCCGAGGGCCGGGCATGGGCCAGGCATTGGAGGCTTCAAAGCACAAAGCGAGATCGGCGTGGCGATGAAAGCCGGTCATCCCTGTTACTTCATCGGATTTCTCGCTGATCCCATTCCGACTCAGACCATCGAGGATATCGCTGAAGCGGAATCCATATTCCTGGAGCACGTGATCAGTTTGCATCCGGAGTCCGACGGCAAGCCCGCGGTGATAGGAAATTGTCAAGCTGGCTGGGCGGTCATGATGCTCGCCGCTGCACGACCAGAGCTCTTCGGCCCGATTATCGTCGCTGGATCTCCGTTATCCTATTGGGCCGGCGTACCCAGACAAAATCCGATGCGATACACCGCGGGCTTATTCGGCGGTACTTGGATGACCGCTTTTCTAGGAGACGTTGGAAACGGCAAGTTCGATGGGGCCTGGCTAGTTTCAAATTTCGAGAATCTCAATCCGGCAAATACGCTTTGGTCCAAGTACTACAACCTTTATTCCAAGGTCGATACGGAAGCCGCAAGATATCTGGAATTTGAGCAATGGTGGGGTGGCCACGTGCTACTCAACGCCTGCGAAATGCAGTTCATTGCCGACGAACTGTTCGTCGGAAACAAGCTCTCCTCGGCGTCTGTCAGATCTGCGAACGGCGACCGCATCGATCTTCGCAACATCAGAACGCCAATCGTGATCTTCTGTTCGAAGGCAGACAACATCACCCCACCGCCACAGGCTTTGGATTGGATCCTCGATCTCTATGAGAATGTCGATGATATCCGAAGCCATGGGCAAACGATTGTCTACGCTGTGCACGAGTCTATCGGGCATCTCGGAATTTTCGTCTCAGGCTCTGTTGCCAAGAAAGAGCACGATCAGTTCACGAGCAACATCGACTTGATTGATGCGTTGCCGCCGGGATTGTACGAAGCCGTTATGACACCTAAAGATTTGGATGATCCTACGGCGGATCTCATTCTTGGTGACTATCTCCTCCGGTTTGAACCGCGCAACTTGGATGATATTCGCGCCCTGGGCAGCAACAGTGCGGATGACGATCGCGAGTTCGCGACCGTCGCACGGCTTTCGGAAATCAACCTCGGTCTCTATCGAACATTCGTTCAGCCTTGGATTCGGAGCTGGGCGAATGAGCATTGGGCCGAATTGATGCGCCAGCTGCATCCTTTGCGGATGCAGTATGAGTTCTTCTCAAGTGCCAACCCCTTTATCAGACCTTTGGTATCCGATGCAGCGCGGCTTAGAGAAAACCGCCGACCCGTTTCAAAAGACAACATTTTTTGGCAGATCCAAGAATGGTTCGGCGACTGGATGGTCCTTACCCTCGACGGCTACCGCGACGTTCGCGACGATGCCGCAGAAGTGTGGTTTCATGCAATTTATGGTTCGCCGCTTCTGCAAGCACTCGTCGGTCTCAGAGCATCCGACGGAAACCAGCGCCCCAGAGTGGGGAATGATCCTGCGCACCACGCCCTCGTCAAACAAAAGATAACCGAGTTAAAGAGTAGAATTTCCGAAGGCGGCCCTCGGGAAGCAGTTATTCGGGCGTTACTGTACATACGAATGCCAGATGGCGACGTAGACGAACGCGGCTTCAATCTTCTCAGAAGAATGCGAGATGAAGCCGGCAAGGGTCTGACCCTCGCTACATTCAAGCAAGTTTTACGCGAGCAGTTCCTGATGCTGCTACTTGACGAGCGTCGCGCCATTAATGCCATTCCAGCAATGCTCGCGGCCGATCCTGAGTTGGCGATACGAATGAAGAGTAAGCTCGATCGCATGATCGAATTGGTTGGAGTTCACAGCAAACCAGCTCGTTCACGCCTGGCCGAGGTGGAAGCACTGTTCGAAAGGGAAGAAGCCGGGATCGCACGCGCGAAGCAAACAGCCATTTCCACTCCGCGTAACGGCCGAGCCGAAAAGCAGCATTAATGTAAGTGAATTTCCCCCGATCCCAGACACATGGGAGGTAGCAATGACCGGACTCCTGCGCCCCGAAGATCTCAAGATGATCAGCTCCGATGCGGAGATGGCCGAGGTTGATCGGGAGCGAAAGCTTAAAGACAGGAAAAAGCAACAGGACCGGGAACTCCGCAATGCCTTCATGTCGCGCAAAGTCGCACCTGAAGCCGTCGAGCGGATAAACAATGCAGTTCGGATTGCCGCGCAAAACGGCCATCATCATTTGGAGGTTATCACCTTCCCATCGAGCTACTGCAGCGACGGGGGAAGGCGGATCAACATCGCCGATGCGGAATGGCCAACAACGTTGACCGGTTTCGCTAAGGACGCTTACGATTTCTACGACAAGGAGTTGCGGCCGCTCGGCTATAAACTTCGTGCTGAAATCATAAGTTTTCCGGGTGGCATGCCCGGAGATATTTCTCTGTCGCTGGCGTGGTGAACGTCGACGTTCCGAAGGAGAGACGCCATGGTTGTGGCAACGGTCTCCAAAATTCACCGACACGAGAAATACGAAAGACTGATTGCCATAGCGCAGCGCGTGGAGCCGCTTTCAACAGCCGTTGCACAGCCTTGCGATGAGTCGTCGCTACGCGGCGCAATCGAAGCAAGGGATGCGGGCCTGATAACCCCGATACTTGTTGGTCCAAAGGAAAAGGTGATCGAAATTTCGAGATCCTTTGGTCTCCGTGTTGATGGCCTTCAGCTCGTCGACGTGCCCCATAGTCATGCCGCCGCGGCCAGAGCTGTCGAGATCGTGCGCGCCGGAAAAGCCGAAATGCTTATGAAGGGCAGTCTCCATTCTGATGAGCTGCTTAGTGCTGTAACGAGTCGGGATACCGGCCTTCGCACCGGAAGACGAATTAGTCATGTGTTCGTCATGGACGTCCCCACGCATCCACAAACGTTGTTTGTGACGGATGCCGCGGTCAACATCGCGCCGGATCTGATGGCAAAGCGTGATATCGTCCAAAACGCAATCGATCTTTATGTAGCCTTAGGTCTCGGCAAGCCCAAGGTTGCTATCTTATCGGCCGTCGAAATGGTTACACCTGCCATCCCGTCAACGATCGACGCTGCTGCACTTTGCAAGATGGCGGACCGCGGTCAGATCACAGGCGGCGAACTGGATGGACCGCTCGCGTTCGACAATGCAATCAGTTTAACGGCGGCACGCGTCAAGGGAATAAAATCACCGGTCGCAGGACATGCTCAGATCCTCGTTGTACCGGACTTGGAAGCGGGCAACATGCTCGCAAAGAATCTGACGTTCATCTCCAATGCCGATGCTGCGGGTATTGTGCTCGGCGCAAGAGTACCGATAATTCTGACTTCTCGCGCCGACAACGTTCGAACACGCTTGGCTTCCTGTGCCGTCGCGAAATTGCTTGCCTATAGCAGACGAACTAATACGCCAATCAGAGCTTGACCAATGGCCAATACCATATTGGTTATCAATGGGGGCAGCTCGAGCATCAAATTTCAGTTGTTCGCGATTGATCCGGAAAACCAGCTCGATCGGCGGCTTAAAGGGCAGATCGACGGCATTGGAACAAGGCCGCGCTTATTTGCAAAAAATGCGGATGGTACGTGCGCTGTCGATAAGTCATGGAAGTCTGATGAGGTCTGCGAGCTACATCACGCACTCGATAAGCTGGTCGTGTTTCTGCGTGAGTATGTCGGCCGGTTGCCCATTGCGATTGGGCATCGGGTCGTACATGGAGGGGCTGAGTTTATCGAGCCCACGTTAGTCAATACTTGGGTACTGGATCATCTTGAACGGTTCGTACCGCTTGCGCCACTACACCAACCGAACAATCTTGCGCCAATCAGGATCGTGCTGGAACGACAGCCGCATCTGTTGCAAGTGGCCTGCTTCGATACTGCTTTTCATAGACATCATTCTGAAATTGCCGATCGTTACGCGATCCCTGACCGATTCTATCGAGAGGGCGTGCGCCGCTACGGCTTTCACGGGCTGTCGTACGAGTATATCGCATCCAGGCTTCGGCAAGTTGCTCCGGAGATTGCCGATCGTCGGGTCGTTGTTGCGCATCTTGGAAGCGGCGCATCGATGTGTGCACTCCTTAAGGGAGCGAGCATTGAAAGCAGTATGGGATTTACGGCCCTGGACGGCTTGCCGATGGGTACACGGCCAGGTCAGATCGACGCCGGCGTAGTGCTCTATCTCATGAATGAAGAAGGAATGAGTGCTAAGGACGTCGAACATTTCCTCTATCACGACTGCGGCCTCAAGGGCTTGTCGGGTATTAGCAACGATGTTCGCGAGCTGCTCGCGAGCGTTGATCCTAGAGCCAAGCTGGCGCTTGATTATTTTGCTTATCGCATCGCCCTTTTTGCAGGAATGCTAGCCACAGCGTTAGGCGGCATCGATGGCTTGGTCTTCACCGCCGGTATCGGAGAAAACGCGCCGGCAATCCGTCAGGCAGTGGTTGACCGCCTGTCATGCTTCGGCCTCGAATTATCGCAACCGGCCAACGCAAAAAACGAGCTTCGCATCTCCAGTAGGGGTTCGCACGTCGGATGCTATGTCGTGCCGACAGATGAAGAGCTGATGATCGCAAGGCACACGCTGCAAGTCTTGCGGAAACATGAGATGCCTACGGAGCGACGGGCATGATTGATGTGTCTTCGCTAAATTTGCTCAAAGGCAAAAAAGCGCTCGTCACGGGTATTGCCAACGATCAGTCCATTGCGTGGGGATGCGCCAAAGCATTTCACGCATTCGGCGCAGAAATCGCAATCACGTATCTCAATGATAAAGCAAAACCACACATCGAACCTCTGGCTAAGGAGGTCGACGCGCCAATCTTCATGCCTCTCGACCTCCAGACCGAAGGGCAGCTTGAGGAAGTATTCGAAAAAATCGAGAAGACGTGGGGGATGCTCGATATCTGCCTTCACTCCATTGCGTTTGCGCCGAAGGACGACCTGCAGGGCCGCGTCGTCGATTGTTCGAAAGATGGATTTCTCCGGGCGATGGAGATTTCATGCTGGTCGTTTATCAGAATGGCAAAGCTTGCCGAGCCGCTCATGAAGTCCGGCGGCGCATTATTTACGATGACATACTACGGCTCGCAAATGGTCGTAGAGCACTACAACATCATGGGGCCTGTGAAGGCTGCCCTTGAATCTGCGACGAGATACTTGGCCGCCGAGTTGGGACCGAAAGGGATCCGGGTGCATGCCATATCTCCGGGCCCTCTAAAAACGCGTGCTGCGTCAGGTATCACGGCGTTCGACAAGCTTCTTCAAAAGGCACAATCAAAAGCGCCAAGCAGGAGTCTCGTCTCGATCGATGACGTCGGCGTCGCGGTCGCCTTTCTAGGCATGGACGGAGCAAAGCTGATAACCGGCGAAACGCTTTACATCGACGGTGGCTACCACATCATCGATTAGGACGCCGGGACCGAACATCTCGGTCAACGCATCGAAAGTCTAAACGGACTAGGTTCGCGGTTGTTTAGGCATCAGCGATGCCAACCGTTGCAGGCTCCCGCAACCAACTTTCGAAAATTGGAATTTCGATTGTTGCCAAACGCGGTGTCATTGGCGTTGGCTTGCGTCGCAACGATTCAGAAATTGCGCCGAAGGCTTAGATCCGCTGTGCGTTAGGCCCGGCTGGGAAGCATATAGCTCCCGGCTTTTTATCTCGATCTCTCTTGTTGTCTGCCGGTCGCGTCCCGCGTCAGCATCCGTGATCCCAGATGCAATTTCCGTAGCCCGGTTCTCTGACGCCCCAACGATCGAAGCAGATATGACGAGCTTCACGACAATGGCTGTATTGGGGCGCCTGCCGATAGCCGGCTGCTGCTTCCGACATCGGGATCTCAGGGTAGACATTAATTCCCGAACCCCAGCCGTTTCCGTACCCGTGATCGGGGTAGCCGTTATGTCCGTGTCCGTGCCCTTGCCCTGCCATCGCGCTCGTCGCGATGACCGAACACGCAACTGCGATGAACGTGAGCGCTTTCATCGACCTCTCCGCCTTCCATAATCCAATCGGCTGAGTGTCGACTGAATGTGTTGAGACCTCGCTATGCGCCGGCATATGGCTCTTTCAAATCGATACCGTGGTTTATCGAACGCGAATAGATGCCTCGGAACGGCACAAAAAAACCGCAACCCGCGAGCGCGGATTGCGGCCTGGAAACCTCACGATCGAAAATCGCGTCGAGTCTATTTGGTTCGGGCCGGCACTTTCAGGCTCGCCAAGTACTCCGCGACCGGCTTCAGCGCTTCTTCGTGCACCGACTTCATTAGTGCTGTCATGCCGATATAAGTTTTCCGATCGCCATTGCGGAAATCGTTCATTGTCTTCAGGAGATATTCGTCCTGCTGACCTGCTATGCGAGGCCGCACGGTATCGCCTTCATAGTTGGCCTGATGGCACCCTCGGCAATTGACGCTGTTCAAAACTTCGCGGGCCGTTTTTGCGTCATCGGCGCTCGGCGTGGTCTGCGGGAGGTCCGGCCACGCCATTTTCGAGAAATGCGTTGCGAGAGCTTGCATGTCTTCTTTGCTCAGCGATTGCGCGACAGGTGTCATGAGGTCATTCGCGCGGCGTCCAACTTTGAAGTCGTAAAGCTGGTTCAAAATATAGTCGCGCTTTTGACCCCATATGACCGGAGTCGTCTTATCGACGGGGATTCCCTTCTCGCCGTGACAGCCGGCGCAGACCTGGGCCAAGTCATCTACAGACTGGGCGGAAGAAGCAACGGGAAAGGCGACGACGAGGTAAGCTGCCGCCGTCACACTTGCGAGAATTTTGCATGCACTGTTTTTTGTCATTTAGTGGCTCCGCCCGGCAAGAGATCTTCAGAGCGACGATCAGTTGCGTCGATTTTGACAGTTTGGATGATGATCGTCTCGAAGCGAGACTGGCCCCTAAGTACGACCATTCAGGAACATCGGTCAAACGGGCGGACGTGTCTCGAAGCCCAGAAATGGGGGCACAAGAGGAAAATTTTTCTTGGCTGCGAATCAAACTGCCGACTTTCCCCGGATTGGCACAGGCGGCGGTCCTTTTCCAAGGCCTGCGGATCGGCAGTGCGATGCCTCAGCCTTACTTTCTGCGACCGCGTCTGGACGACGTTTTATTGGTGCAAAGCAGCAAACCAAGCGCGTTTGGGTTAGGCAGGCGTAGCCAGAACGCGCTTCGCCTCCGCTCGGCACGGTTTTCCATGCGGACAGCTGGATGTCTGAGTTGAGTCAGTGCGTCAGTTGCAGCGCGGCGTCGTAAATTTGGTCGCCAAGAAGATAGGCTCCAAGCCACAGGAGAGCCACGACAGCGCAGAGCCCCAGTGCCCATTTTGCCAAGTGTTGTTTTTTGAATGTGGGGCTTTGATCGTCCTGAACCATCTCCTTACCTCCAACATTGGCGGCTTCAATCTTCAGGCGATGCTGCCATTTCCCGTTTGCTTTTCGCAGGGTTTCGAGGCTTTCAGCTGAACCAACACCTTTTCCAGCAGACTCTCCATCAGGGTCCGGGCGCGCCGGTTCAGCGCTTGATCGGTTGTTTCTGTAAGAGACTGGCCCTGATTATGAGCGCTGCGATATCCAGCTCGTTCGGGGATCGAACCGTGCAATGTCTCATATCCGGCAGTATTGACGTATTTCCTCGCGGCGTGCTCCTCACGCAATTCGAGTAATCGGCATAGAGCGACCGCCAGTCGATCCTTGGGAATCCCCATCTGCTCCAACTCATAAAGGAGCAGCACTGTTGGATAGAGATCGTCGGTACTTGCCCCCGTCGGCAAAACGACGACGTGCGATTTACGGGCGATCTCCAGCGTCTCCGGGCTCGCGTGACCGGGCGTATCGACAATGACAAGATCGACGCTTTGGCTGTGCGCGAGCGCGTCTTCGATCGTGGAGAAGGCTTCAGCATCCACCGGGAAAGTGCTTCCTCTTGCTGCCCGCGTCGTTGCCCACCGCACCGAGGTCTGCTGGTTCAAATCAAGGTCGACCAGTTTGGCCTTGAGCTTGCCGCGGGCCGCAACAGCGGCAAACGCCCGGGCGAGCGTGCTCTTTCCCACCCCGCCTTTTTGACCCACGAACGATACAGTGACCGGCATTTTTCCTTCCTTGTCTGGTCCGGAGAGATGCCGGCCAGAGGGGCCACCTTAGCATGCCGATGAGATTGCGGGATGGGGTTTGGTTCGCAGGCGCGCCCAGAACCGACATCTATCCTTATTCGCGCCGGGACTGGGCGGCGAGACGTCGTTCAGCGGCTTAAACGGCCGGTCGGCGGGTCCGCGTGACAGCCAAAGAGGTCAGGTCAGTGCCAAAACGTGGGATTGGTCAAAAGCCCGATGATACCGGTGTGCCAACCCGCTTCGACGCCGGGCATCTCGTCGGAAGCCGGGTAAGAGGCATTTTCCTGCGGACCAATGAGGTGGGCTTCCGTGCTTGACCGGTGGCTGGTCGCTTTTGCCTTCCCCGCATCGGCCACGCGCATTCTCCGAGGCGCACGCTTCCCAGTTGCAGCGGCGTGCTTTACTCGGCTGATCTTTGCTTTTTTCACACGTGCGGACTTGGACGGGGTGTCGGCGACAAGGACCGCGACGCGACCCTGCAGCTTGGGAGGGTCCCGAACATCAGCGCTTGAGGTGCCCGAGGTCTCGGTCGTGCTCGCAACGTCGACGGATCTCGCAGAATTCCCCGCCGGCGTTGGGTTGGAAAATTTACTGCTGAGGACCTCGGCCGCCTGCCGCGTTTCATCCGGAGTGTTCGATCCACGTGCGGGCTGGATGACATCGGCGCGCGCTGCAGGCGACACGAACTGAGGCAGCTGCGGTTCCTGTCGCAAAAGAGGATCTGCCGCGACGGCCGATGCGGTCGCGATAACGATCACGAAAAGAATTGCCAGAGCTTCAATACGCATCACGCTGCCCTTCTCCCCCGATGAGATTTTCATCTCATAACGAAGGCAGCAGAATGACCGGATTATTCGTACGCCGATGATTTCGGCACGAGTTCAAGATGGCGAAATTCTTCTACTCGTCGCCCAGGAAGTCATTCGCCGCGGCCAAAGCCTGCTTGATTTCTAGCGAGATAAAACACCGCCGCTGAAGTTCAGCCTCGGCGTTCCTCAGTGCATCGCGCAACTGGCTCACAAGAGGCTTGAACCTTGAATCGGCCGTATCAACCAAGCTCGTCAATCTGAACTCCTGAATTCTTCGCGTTGCCGTCCTCTACGACGCTCCCGGCAGACCGGGGCCGATTTGGCAGCAGAGCTAAAAGTTTTTTGGCAAGTTTAAGGCCGCCCACGCAATGCGAGGCGTCACGAGACCACGGATCCGCTTCGGCACCTGTGAATTTATTTGAGCGGGCAATGGGAGTATGTTGACGGCACCGCAAGCTGCCGATGTGCCAGAGGCAAGACATGGCTGATAAAAAATCGAAGTCGCAACTGGACGAAGAACTCAACGAGGCGCTCAAGGAAACGTTTCCCGGCAGCGATCCCATCGCGGTCGATGCGTCGGACGATAAGCCGTTCAGGCCCATCGGACGCAGGCCTCCGGAGATCGATAGACAGCTGGTCGATGATCTCGCGCGCAAAGTCAAAAAAGACCAGGCGCGCACCAAAGGACGTTGATGCTGGCGATTGCCGCGTTTTCTAATGGGCGCCCGCGAGTTGCGTTGCCATTTTCGCGATCGTGCGCTGATAGACCTGAGCTTTGTTCCACTCGGCGATGACGGCATAGTTTGCGGAGCCCGGCTCCCATGAACCTCCGCGATGCCAGCCGTGCTTGGCAAGGAAGTTCGCGGTCGATGCGAGGATGTCCGGTACGCTATGGACGAGGTCGCGTCGGCCATTGCCGTCAAAATCCACGGCGTAACGAACGTAGGGCGTCGGCAAAAACTGCGTCTGGCCGATCTCACCGGCCCAGCCGCCGCGGAGCTGTTGCGGCGACAGGTCTCCGCGTCCGACAATACGGATGGCATCCAGGAGCTGGCCGCTAAAGAATTCGGGCCGCCGGCAATCGTAAGCCAAGGTCGCGAGTGAACGAAGGATCGAATAGCGTGCTGTTGCGTCGGAGCCGTAGTGCGTTTCAAGGCCCCAGATCGCGACGATCACGGCACCTGGAACACCATACCGCTGTTCGATACGCTCAAGAGTGGCCCGATGCGTTCGCATGAGCGATTGGCCACGCCGGATCAGCGCGCCATTGACCCGGCGCGCATAAAATTGCTGAAAGCTCAGTTTGAAAGAATGCTGCGACCGATCGAGGTGAATGACCTTGGGATCGTAAGTGATGCCCGAGAGCGCGCGCGAAACCGTCTGCGAGCTTATGCCCTGGGATATGGCTTCCTGTTTGAACCTCTGTAACCACTCGTGGAAGCCCTGCGGGCCGCTCCCACACTGAGCCGCAATTCCCGCAGAGGAATTGGCGACGAGCAACACCAACGCCGTCGCCAACCTATGCGTCAACGCTCTGCGACCTGGACTCGTGTGAAGCATGGGGTTTCACTCTCTCGCCGAAACTCTTATCGCGAGCGATTACCAGCCACCGTAGCAAACCCGGTGCACCCGCATATTGTAGCCATTATCGTAGTAACACCCGGGGCCAGGGGGGATCCCCGCCGCATAATAATAGCCATCTGCGTAATACCCATCTGCGGGTGGAGGCCGTTTCACGGCTCGACGCGGGGGCGGAGCCCGAGGAGGCAGCGGCCGCTCGTCGATAAAATCGGGGCATCCCCGGAAGTCCGGCGGATGATAGCCGTAACGATCAAACCCGCAGCGGGGATGGGCTTCAACCGTCAGGGAAAGCAGCGCCACGGCCGATACGGTCGCCAGAGCGCACAAAATATGCCTTTTAACGGACACGGAACCCTCCTCTGCCTAGCCCAATTACGGCGACTCAGCAGAGCGAGTGTACGAGAAAAACCCCGTTGATTCATATCCAAGGGAAACTACGCTTAAAGAAGCGGTCCCTTGGATGCTTACCGAAGGCCTAAAGCGAGCCTTGATTCAGCTCGATGGCAGCCTTTGAGGTGACCACCGTGCTATCGGCCGGCCTACCAGCGGCGCCAATAGCGGTGATGATAATACGGCCCGAAGCGATAGGGGTATCCCGCATAGTACGGATAGGGCCGCCGGAAGCGCGGCACGTAGTACGCATCGACGGGCGCATCGTCATAATAATAATCAGGCTCGTAATATCGACGTTCGATAATCCGCTCACGCTGGACGACGGGGGGTGCCCGTTCGATCACCGTGTCACGCTCTTCATATCCTCCGAAGTCAGCAGCTGACGCCACGCTCGGTGCGAAGCCGGCAATGACAGATGTCGCAAGTATGCACATCAACGTTCTCATGGCATTGCTCCATATCCAACTGTCGTCAGAAACTCCTTTTGGCGTGAATGGTTGCTGAATGTTGGATAGCAAAGCGCGACATTTTTTTGCGCAGGCGTCTTCCCGCGGGGCTAGTACTCCGCTTCGAAAAAAGACGCAGCGAAATGATCGCCCTTACGTTGGCCTACGCGCTCTTTGACGTACCCGTGGCTGCTACCGCGGAATTGCGCGCCATGAATCGAAAAAAGGCGCTTCGATTGCGATCTTCGGATTGAAGTTTGAGACGCACACGCATCAAATCTTTCCAACCGACATAGCCAACGAGTTGGCCGGTATCGCGTGTGATAACCGGAAGGTGAGACACATCGGCCTTATTCAACTTGTCGGCCAAACCTTCCAGAAATTCGTCGGGATA
>JAICLG010000373.1 GCA_025927515.1 Hyphomicrobium sp. | reverse complement strand
TAAGGCTGGCGGCGCCGTCGCCGATGGTCTTGTTCAGCGGCGGCTTCAGGAAGTCACGTGGTTCGGGCAAGGGGCGACCGCCGCCGAGAACCAATTCGCGGGTTTCTCGTCGGAGATCTCATCGGCCGCGCCGGAGCCAACGAACGCGGCGCCGCTCGAACTGGCGATACCCGAGTCGACCCCCGTACCATCGAGCGTCGTGCGCTTGGCAAAGAGCGAGACAAACCCACCGCCTTCGTCTGCGCGGGCGTTTGCCGATCTGACGAGCGATCCGGCTCTACTGGCCCTGCTCGTCGGGCACCTCGGCAAAAGCCAGCCGACACGCAATCCCAATGAAGATGAAGCGGCAAAGCCCGAGACGCGCACCCAAAACATCTGATTGCTCGCTGATAGCTCAATGAAGAGCCCATACGGCCACGAGTACGATCAGCCAAATGATGCCCGCGGCGAATCCTGCGGCCCGCAGAACGAAGGCAGTGTAAAACGCACTGGGAGTCCTGGCGTGCGCGCCGCGTTTCGTGCCGACTCCTCTCGCGGGTGATGTAGAGGCGGGGCCACCGGCGACGGCCGCCACGAAGCGCTGCATGAAGGTTTGCAGATCAGGTGAGATGAGCGGCGGCGCAGCACTCGCGCGCGTCAAATCCGGCTGAACCGGCGTCTGAGGCGCAATCAGATCATCTCCAGGAATGAGGCCATCCGCGGCATACTTTGCAGCGACGCGCTTCGAGACGTCCCCTTCGCCATTGTCGGATATTGCGGATTTGGGCCCCGCAATCAGCGCGGCATCCGCTTGTAGCCGTTCGTCGAGCAGCGTCAGCAGCACGGCTGAGACGACCTTGGAATCGTTGGTGATGGGCTCGGCCGCGGGTCGGGCAGCCCTTGGTGCCGACGTCTCCGTCGGCGGTTCGTCCCGTTTGCGAAGAAGCTCGCGCTCGCCTTTCATCAAAGCGCTGTTGGCTATCAATTGGCCGACACCATCCGCGCTGTTCGCCACGTTCGCTGCACCTCAACCTAGGTTCGACGCTCGGAAGCACTCCATTCATCGCAACCGGCGTGCGTGGCCGGCAAACTAACGAGCCGCAGCAGAACCGGAACGCTGCGAGCTTGGCAACGTCTGAGAAAGAAACGCGAAGACATCCTCGACGGGATCTTCATCGAGATTCTGCTTCAAGGCATCGTAGAGGCGGGGCACGATCTCCATCGCCTGGTCGAGCGTGGCGTCGCTGCCGTTTCGATATCCGCCGATGGCGCGAAGATCGCGCGTATCTTCGAATCTGGAGATGAGCTCGATGAGCTGCGTCGCGAACTGCGCCTGTTTCTTCGTCCGTATCTTCGGCGCCAAACGCGAAAGCGAGGCAAGGGGATCGACGGCCGGTAAACGCCCCTGGCTTGCGATTGCGCGGTCGAGAACGATGTGTCCATCGAGAATGCCGCGCGTCGCATCGGCGATGGGATCGTTGTGATCGTCGCCGTCAATCAATACGGACAAGATGGCGGTGATCGTGCCTGCACCGTCTTCGCCCGTCCCCGCACGCTCCAGAAGCTTGGGCAGCGCGCTGAAAACACTCGGCGGGTACCCGCGCGCAACGGGCGGCTCGTCGGCAGCGAGCGCCAATTCACGCATCGAATGCGCATAGCGCGTCAGCGAATCTATGATCAGCAGAACGTTCTTGCCTCTGTCGCGATAAAATTCGGCGATGCACATGGCGGCACAAGGAGCCATGCGCCGCATCATCGGACTTTCATCGGAAGTCGCGACGACGGCGATAACGCGCGACCGGGATGCCTTGAGGGTATCGTCGAGAAAATCGCGCACCTCCCGGCTCCGCTCGCCGACAAGCGCCAGCACGGTAACGTCGCTCGATGGCGCCCGGCTCAGCATGCCGAGCAGCGTCGATTTTCCGACGCCCGATCCGGCAAAGATGCCGATCCGCTGGCCAGCGCAAATTGGCGTGAAAAGATCGATGGCTTTGACGCCGGTCGTCAGCGCTTCGCCGAGTCGATTGCGCCGCATCGCAGCCGGAGGGCTCCCCTGGATGGGCACGGCGCGGTCTCCGGCAAGCAACGGCCCCGCGTCGTCGATCGGATGTCCAAGCGCGTTGATTGTGCGGCCGAGCCAGGATTCGTGGGGTGATAACGTCAGCTGCCCTGACATCGCGGTAACCCGCGCGCCGAGCTCGATCCTGTGGTCCGCGATGAAAGGCGTCACATTGATCGTCTGCGATTCGATGCTCGCGACTTCGGCGAGCACGGCGCCGCCGACCCCGGCAATCGATACCGCGTCACCGATGGAGACGAACTTCGAAAGCCCCGTGACGACGATATAGGTCGGGCTGATGCGC
>JAICLG010000357.1 GCA_025927515.1 Hyphomicrobium sp. | reverse complement strand
CCCGCCGCCTGGCCCGCCGCGCTGCGCCAAGGTCCGAAATGAGCGTGAGGGGCGTGCGGAGTCAACAAAGGCCCTCGCGTAGATGGGGCGCGACGACTATTTGGGACTATGATAATGTGCTCGGTAACGCGCAGGAGAGCCGATGTCGAAGCCCGTCATTTTCACGATTTCCGCAATCTGGGACGATGAGGCTGCGGTTTGGAGCGGGCATTGTGACGATATTCCCGCTGCCGCCGACGCGCCAACCCTCGACGGTTTGCTGGAGAAGATATCGTCGATGGCGCTCGACCTGCTGCCGGACAACCATCCGAATGTCGACCCGCAAGCTCTGTTCCTGCAAATCACAGCGTTGCGCGAAGCCGAGCCGGCCGTCAACTGAATGGCTCCCCAATTCGACCGCGCTTTGCGCGATTTGTTGAAGGCTGCCGGCTGCACCATGGTGCGTCAGGGGCGCGGCAGTCATGAGATTTGGCACAGCCCGATCACCAAACGTAATTTCGCCGTGCCTGTCGGAATTCCGAGCCGGCACACGGCCAATGCGATTCTGCGCCAGGCGGGGTTGCCAAAGGCGTTCTGACTTGCGAGCGAGGCATATAATGTGGCGTGCGGCTGTCATCCTCAATCTCGTGCTCCCGCCCCTCACCGCCACCGCCGCGCTTGCCGCCCCCGAGACCGTCTATTTCAGGAGCGCCGACGGCGCGACCGAGATCGTCGGCTATCTCTTTCGCCCGCAAGGCGCCGGACCGCATCCCGCCGTCGTGCTGCTGCACGGCCGCGGCGGGCCTTATTCCCTCAATTTCAACCGCAACTGCACCCTGGTCGCGCGCAACACGGCTTCGCCGTGCAACGCGGCCACGCTGTCGAAGCGGCATGCGATGTGGGGCGAGTTCTGGGCGAGCCGCGGTGTGATCGCGCTGCTGCCCGACAGTTTCGGTCCACGCGGCAAGGCGCATGGCTTCGGCCGCTTCACCCATGACGATCCCGAGCGCGCCTCCGTGAACGAATTGACCGTGCGCCCGCTCGACGCCGAGGGCGCGCTTGTCTACTTGCGCACGCGCGGCGACGTGGATGCGAACCGCATCCTCCTGCAGGGCTGGTCCAACGGCGGCTCCACGGCGCTGAACGTGATGATCCGTCAAGGCGCGCGCGCCGGCTTCCGCGCCGCGCTCGCCTTCTATCCCGGCTGCGGCCGAAGTGCGCTGCTCGACGACACCATCCGCACCACGACGCCGATCACGATGTTTCTGGGCGAGGACGACGACGAAGTCTCGCCCACCATCTGCCAGCACGTCGCCGAGCGCTCGCTCGCGGCCGGCACGAAGCTGGATGCCACGATGTATCCCGGCGCGACGCATGATTTCGATGATCCCGGCGAGCGGCGGCAGTCGGTGCCGGCGAATGCGGCGGCGAGGGCGGATGCGATGGCGAAGGCGGTGAGAGTGGTGGAGGGGAAGAGATAGGCTTGCAGAGATCGCCCGATTTCTTGAAACGTCAGTCATAAGACCCATCGGAAGGTTGTCTCCGGAATGACGGCCGCCTATCAGCGCTTTTTGGACGACAGGCTCTCCTGCGTCACCCAGTAATGTTCTCGCGCCATGCCGTCGTACGATTGATAACGGCTCTTGAACTTGGTCAGAGCCGTGTTGAATTGCACCATCACCAAGAGAGCATCACTCACCTGAGGTAACGTTTCACTATCTAGCTCCTCTAGGTACTTACCTTCAGGCTCCGGTTTCAAGAAGCCAAGAAGATCGGTCAAGACACGATTGACCAGCTTTACTTTCGCAGCGCTCATCGTTGCGTCTGGTTTTTTTCGCGACAACTCACGCACCTCGTTGAGTAACCCCTGAAATATGGCACTGGCCGAAGTATAGGTATCTACGATTGCCTGTGTCGTTACATGTGCGGGATCATCTTTCGGCTTTTTCATTTCTGTCCGACCTTCGTCGGCATTGCTGCTTTGATGTTGCTCGTCTCACCGTCGATTTTGTAGTACCAATCGTAGTCATACACGACGTTGTCAGAACGATATCGCTCCGTTTGTTCCATGTACTGTGTCAAGATCATGGTGACGTCGCTGTTGCTCGGCATATCATCCGTATCAAACTGTTCGAAATCCTCAAAAGGCCTGTATCCTTCGGGAAGGATCGCATTCCCTGCAGCGATTATCTTATTTATAAGCTTCAATTTGAAAGCGTTCACGGCATCGTTGGGAGACTTCTTGGCAAGCTGGGAAATTTCAGCGTGCAATCCACTTAATTGGACAATCAAGCGTTCAAGGCCTTCCACATCTTCGTCTGTTTTCAGCGTCAAGGACACGCCCTCCTAAACTCCACGTATTTCTTATTGATCACGTCGAGGGGATCGCGCTGTTTGCTCTCAAAAACCTCGACCATCTGCTCGAGATCAGAATCAATCAACGACACAATTGCTTTGCGTTGGCCGGACCAAAGATCGATAGTTCGTTGAAACTCCGGTCGCTTCAATGGATTGCGTGTAACAAAAACTCCAAAGCGCCCAAGTTCGTCGGCAAGATATCGCTTGAGTTGATCGACGTGTTAGCGCGCGATAGATTTGACGTT
>JAICLG010000119.1 GCA_025927515.1 Hyphomicrobium sp. | reverse complement strand
TGAAGCCAAGAAAGATCCGAAGATCGTCGCGATCACCGCGGCGATGCCGGACGGCACAGGGCTCGATATTTTCGGCCGCGAATTTCCCGACCGGACATTCGACGTCGGGATTGCCGAACAGCATGCGGTGACGTTCGCAGCTGGGCTGGCGACGGAAGGCATGAAACCTTTCGCCGCGATTTATTCGACTTTCCTGCAGCGCGGTTACGATCAGGTTGTCCACGACGTTGCGATCCAAAAACTGCCGGTGCGGTTTGCGATCGATCGCGCCGGGTTCGTTGGTGCCGATGGCTCGACGCATGCGGGCTCGTTCGATCTTGCCTATCTCGGTTGCCTGCCGAATTTCGTCATCATGGCAGCGGCGGACGAAGCCGAGCTGAAGCACATGGTCGCGACGGCGGCCTCAATCGATGACCGGCCTTCGGCGTTCCGCTATCCGCGTGGCGAGGGCACGGGCGTTGCATTGCCCGAAACGGGCGAGGTGCTTCCCATCGGCAAAGGCCGGATTGTGCGAGAGGGCTCGACCGTCGCTCTTCTATCTCTTGGCTCTCGTCTTGGCGAAGCATTGAAAGCTGCCGACCAGCTGGCGACGCTCGGCCTTTCGACGACGGTTGCCGACGCGCGCTTCATGAAGCCGCTCGATACCGACTTGATTCGGAACCTCGCGGATAAACACGAGGTTCTGGTGACGGTCGAGGAAGGGTCGATCGGCGGCTTTGGCAGCCACGTCCTGCAGTATCTGAGCGACAACGGCTTGCTCGATCACGGTTTGAAGGTCCGTGCGAAGGTGATGCCCGACTGTTTTGTCGAGCAGGACAAGCAGGAGACGATGTACCAGCAGGCCGGCCTTTCGGCCCGGGGCATCGTCGAAACGGTTTGCGATGCGCTGAAGCTGGATACGTTGGGCGACACGCGCGGACGGGTGCGCTGCTAGACGCGCTCCGGTCGCGCTATCGTCTTCCTATTCGTGCGAAGCGCGCCACAACCGGCGTGTTTCGAGTACCTGCCAGACCAGGAGACACGGCACGCCGGTCAGGACTTCTCGCGCCCGTTTGAGGAGGGACAACCCGAGAGCGATATCGGGATCCAACCCGAAAAGTGCACCGAGCGCGAGATAGCCGCCTTCCTGCACGCCAGCTGCCCATGGCACGAACACCGCCATCCGCAGGGACAGGAGCAGGCTTTCGATGACGAGGACGTCGCCGAAACTCAGCGGATGTCCCATGAACGACAACGCCAGCCATGCCTCACCCGAGCCTACCACCCAAGCCACAAAATGCAGCGTTCCCGATGCGACGGGCCGGCCCGGCGCGCTATAGATCTCATTGATTCCGGCATGAACGCTGCGCGATTGATCAGGTTCGCTCCAAGGTGCCGTCAATCCGAGCCGATCCGCCAGCGCCCCGAGGAATCGAAAGAGTCCGCCTCTTTGCGCGGCTATGAAGCCCGCTATCGCGACGGCCGAAACGGCAAGAGCGCCGAGCGACCACCATGCGATGCTTTCACCCGGCCGTTCCCAACTCAGAAGGGCGAGACCGAGGAGCGCAAAGAAAATCAAGCTGACGATTTCCATCGTCAGATCGACGATGGTCGACGCAGCAGCCGTTCCCGGGCTGAGGCCAAAGATCGAGAGTTCCCGCGCAGCAACAACTTCACCGGCGGCGGGTACAATCGCTAGGATGTTGCCCACGCTATCGCGCAACAGGCGTGCCCAATGACACGCCAACATCGTGTTTCGATGCGGCGCGCTGATCAGGCAGCGCCAAGCCGATGCGCATAAGACAAGTGACGCGAGATATACGCCCGTCATTGCCGCGAGACCGCGCCAGCCAGCAGTCAAGAAGGCGTCGCCAACTTGCGCGGAACCGAAATACAGAATGAGCGCCGTGGCAATCGCAATCCCCGCCAAGGCGAAGATCGTGATTCCCATCTTCACGCGAGAGCGCGGCAGGAGACGGCTTTTCGCAACGTCATCGGACACCGCGAGATGCTTTCAATGCTTGCGAATCGGGAGCCGAACCGCTTGCGAGGGCGGTCTCAGCGGCCATCAACCGGCGGTATGCGGGAATACTGAACGTCTCCTGGCCCCATTTGATTGTGTTGCCCAGTAACCCGCAGGCCCAGGCAAAAAAACATACGCATTCGCGCAACGGTACAAGCCAAGGTTCGGTAGGCGTCGCGATGCGAAAGCTTCGCCGAACGATGAAATGCAGTGCGAGTCGCAGCACAACGTAGATGAATAGAAGGGAAAATCCAATCGCGCTTGGTTGCGGCAGGAGCAAAAGCATCAACAACGGTAGCGGCCAGGTGACGACAGACATGAACTGATCGAGCGGGCGGCAGGCCCGTTCGGACCGCTGCCAGCGAACCTCGTGACGAAACATTTCCGCGAAATTTTTTTCGGCGACGACCGTGTCGCAGGCATAGGGCGACAGCACCACGCGCCAGCCGCGGTGCGTCACCAAGCGCCCCATGGAGAAATCTTCGGCAAGGCATTGGGAGAGCATCTCGAATCCGCCGATGGCGTTAAGGGCTTCGCGGCGCACCGCGCTCATGGCGCCAAAGACGAAATCGATGCCGCGGAGACTGGCGTCGACAACGACCGACGGGACGAACCAATCATTCAGATAGAGCGCGCCGAATCGTGAGGGAGGATCATCCGTGGGCCAACCTTTGTAGATTGAGGCAACGGCTCCAACGGACGGCTCGTCGAAAGGCGCCGTCATCGAGGCGATACAGTTTTGATCCACGCGCACATCGCTATCGGAAAGCAGGAAGAGATCATATTTCGCGACCTTGGCGATGTTCGCGAGATTCGAAGCCTTTCGATTTGGCCCTGCCAGCGATTCATCGACGACGAGACGCAGGTCGAGGTCGGGGTATTCTGCGATCAGGCGATTGACGACCGCGACGGCTGGGTCGCCTGGTGTGTGGGCGCCGAAGATAACTTCATATTTGGGGTAATCCTGCAGGCAGAAGGAGCGCAGGCTTTCGTAGAGATAGGCGCCGTCTCCGTGAACGGGCTTCAGAACGGAAACGCCTTTGCGTCCGGCACCGAAAACGGCGCGTTCGCGAAAGCGCCATGTCGCGCGTATGGCAAGGATGAGATAAGCGAGCCCCGCGATTCCGAGCACGGTTCCGGCAATCTGCCAAATTGAAAAAACGAAAATCGGCATAATAAATAGTCCGCAATAGCACCCCGACACGCGATCGGCGGCGTCGGCAATAGCATGCGGGCCAGCTTAAATAATAGCATGCCGGATGGCCTATTGGATCGCTTCAGGCAACGGCTTTGCGGGGGCGGCCAACGGCTTCACGAAAGGGCATGAGCTTCACGCCGAGCACCTGGACCTTCGCCTTGACTTTGAGGCTTGTCAGGGCAGCGAATTCATCCACTGGCCTGTAATGGTCTGGAAGATTGTCGACGCCCGGCCATCGTTCCGTGGCCGGATGAAAATAGAACTCGCTGGTTCCGCGGGGGAGACGATCAAGAAACTGCAGGACGCGTGTTTCGACCATCGCACCGCTGTCATTCAATCCGAACACATAATCGTTTACCGCCAAGCCCGCCTTGATTGCGCGCCGCCGCAGGAGCCGTGTTTGAGCGAGAAAAAAAATCCAGGAGGAAAGGCGGTCGCGAAAGCGGTCCGCTGTCGCCCGATATGACTGCAACACCGGCTCCACAGGAATGCGAACCGGCGGGTGTCCAAATTCGGGGGCCATCCGCGCGATGATCTTCGATATTGCCGGGTGCATATGAAAATGCTGATGGCCATTGATGTGATCCATGACCAAGCCGGTGTTGCGGAACGCCTCGAATTGCGCGACGATTTCCGCTTCCGCCTGTCGCCGCATCTCCTTCGAGAAGAAAAGCGACGTTCCGAATTTGACCGGATCTGTCGAGAAGCGCCCGTCCCGCCCGACGAGATCGGGAACTTGGGTCGGCGGCAGCACTGGACAACCATCAACGAGCGTCAGGTGCAGGCCAACGCCCAAGCGTGGCAGCTTGCGTGCGCGTTCCACGGCGTCATCGCGCGCCGGTGCTCCGGTCATCAGGCTCGCGGCGGTGAGTATGCCGTGCTGATGTGCTCTTTCGACCGCCTCGTTCAGCGGTAACGAAAGGCCGAAATCATCGGCGGTTACGATGAGCTTCTGCAAAGCCGCGCGGCTCCTGTCGTTCGTCGCACTTTTCAAAAGCGGTGCTTGCGCGTTCTAAGCCCGAGGGGTTCATCAGGCCAATGCCGCATATCAATGCCTGCCGCGTTTTTTCTGGGATTTCCGGGGCGGATCGATTACGGCGCGGCAGGCCGGACTTAGTCGATCGCGTTTACGATTCAGGCAAGCGACGATGCGGTCCTCGTTCGGAATCTCGAAGAAACAAAGGCTCAAGACGTCTGGAGTGCACGCGGCCTGCTCATCGGCGGTCCCGCTGTGGGCGAAACCCGGCTGCGAGGTTCCCACGCATAATGCTGCGAGCACGAAACCGGCGCTCAGTGCGCGTCTCAATCGTTTTGTGCCTCTCACGAGATTCTCCTGCTGCCGTTTGAGCCGTGGCCTCGGACGTCCAGAAAGCCTGATTATTTGAGCCGCCGCCGGCGATGAAACTGTGGCGCGTGGCGCGGGGTTATAGAACCGTATTCCAATGCGCTAACGGAGCATCCGCACGTCGTCCACTGCTTTTGCGGTTAACAGCTGCCTCCCGCGTCGTGGGTGCCGTGGCCTCCGGGCGACCGCGGCAGCCGCGTTTTCTGCCGTTCTTCCATTTTGTCAGTAATCTACGATAAATGCTTTTGGGCTTCCAGTTTATCGGAAGCTCATGAATAGCCTCGATCCCATATCAGTCCTGCTCGGCACGTTCAGCCGCAAGGTTTTGAAGCGTGAAACGCACCTTCATGCGCACCGCGGTCAGCCTCGATCATTTGGCCAACCGGCTGTCGCCTCTGAAGCTTGGGACATTTCTCGATTTTGAAGCTCGCGCCTCAGGGAAGCATCGGCCTAACTTAGGGCGTCGTCCCTGGAGGCGGAGGATTTGCAGCCGTGGCCGATCCCTCGCGAACTTCGCAAAGCGTCGGCGTATCGAGCGACGAGCGGTTCATGAATGCCCAATTTGCGAAGGCGATATAGCAGACCGCTACCGACTGCTTGTTCTGCAATGTGACGACGACCGTGTCCGTCTTGACTGATGCCGTCGCGCGCTTGGCGACTTCGAGCGGCACCAACGTGACGGCTTTGACCTCGTAGTCCTTTGCGAGAAGCGCCGTGAACGACGATTGCTGCGGCGGTTCTTGAGCCCAGGCTGTTGTAGACATCAAGCCAAGGGTTGCGACGAACAGGATTCTTAGACCGGCGCTGCGCATTCGATCCTCTCTTTTGTTCAGGATGAGGCTCGGCACGTGCGTACTACGGCCGATCACCAGCCTCAAGAATGAACGTCCCAAAAGAGGCAAGACCTGGGGACAAGCCGGGTGTGAGTGGCCGCGCCGGCCTTACTTCAGGCTGGCATAGTGTGCGGGTAGAAAATTGCGACGGGGAGCGCGAATTCCGGCAATGCCAGGCCGGCCGAAATTTCCTCACCAGATTTAAGATCATCGGGAAGAAAGCAGGTATGGGCTCCAGACGGAAATTCCGCCTCGGAAATCGGAATCGGGGCGAAAACCTCGATTCGCGCTGCGGCGGATTCAACGATGCGGGTCGGTGCGTCAGCGCGTAATTGCGTGCCGATTGCGGGCATGACCTCGGACCAGTGTCGTTCGGTTTGCTCGGAGACAATTTTTGCCAATGCCATGTCGGCGGTTCGAATGCAGAACCGGCTGCCTTTGCGCCCGATTCCGAGATCGAACAGCTTCTCATCTCGGTGCCTGTCATCGATGGCATCGACGTCCATACCAAGGTCCTGTAGGACGGAATTCGATTTTAAACGGGCGCGCGCTTTCGGTAGGCCGAGAACGACAGCGCCTTCATTCGCGAACGTGAACGCGCGAACCTTGTCGCTGACGCGGAGGCGAAATGATACATGGCTGGCGCGCGCGATGATGGCGTCAGGGGTCGTTTCGACGTCGATGTTGCGATCAGTCGTGCAGGGAAATTCGGCGATGGCACCCGGCGCCCCTGTTACCCACGTTCCGAGCCGGTCCGAAATCGTGCGCTCTGCCCATTGAATAAGTTCGTTCCGCGTCCAGGGCTGTAACTGCACGCGTATGGCCAGCGCTGCGCGCCGCTCCGGCAGCTTCGCCCACACCTGATCGCGATCGCTGTCGCTCATGGAGATCCACTCGCCGATCTCGCCGCCGCTACGGCCGCACCCGACGCAGAGGCCGGTTGCGTCGTCGAGTTGGCAAATGCCGAGGCAAGGCGAGTGGCGTGCCACCACAGATGATCCCTTGTTGCGATGAAAGAAATATAAAGCGGCGGCCGAGCGAAGGCCCGGTCCGCCATGTGTGTTATAGCTCTGGCCCTAAGATAGGTGCGCTTTACGTCCAAGCGCCCGATCGGTGAGGAGACCAAAAACGAGACCAATTCCGATCCAAAGGATTCCTTGTATTCCGAAGGACACTACGCGGAAGTTCCAAAGGAGATCAGCGGGGAAGGTTTTCGGAACCTCGTTAATAGGCGGAAGCATGTAGGCGGCAAGCGCCGTCAACACAACGTATATCGCCCCGCCCGCAAGAATCGCATTCCAGCCGCCCAGCTTGTCTGCAAACTGGCGACCCGCGCTGATCGCGATCGCCATTGCAGCGATAGAGAAAGCGATCATTCCGAAAAAGAGCTGTGTCCGATACGTTATCGTATCTGGATCACCAACTGCGGGGGGATTGGCCGGATACTTGAGATAAGGAACGATATAGACGGCCAGGAAACCCAGCACCGCTATCAGGATAGCGGTGGTTCGCGGAGGAAAGTGGACCAGACGACCGCCTACGAAGGCGTAGGCAAGTGCAAAAAGTCCTCCGAGAGCGGTTCCGAAGACCACGACACCAGTGAACAGACCGATGCTCGCCTGGACTTCGCGGCTGACGAGTTCGGGTTCTTCGGCATTCCCGGAGTGTGAATGCTGGTGCTCTTCAAAAGTGATGGCTCGATCGACCTGTGGTTCGCCGTAGACTTTTGCAAAGCTGAACGCGAGCAAAGCGGCGAGAAGCCCGGCAAGCATGCCGCGCATTAACAACTGTCCCATGTGGCTCTCCGCAGGCGTTAGTGGCAGGGGAAGCCGAGAAGGTGGCGCCCGTCGTGGACGAATTCGTGCACGTACATGCCGTTGAAGATCGCCATTGCGCCTTCCTCGACGCCGACGAAATACATCGCGAGCAGGAACAGCAATCCGCCGAAGATTGCCCAGGGCAGAATTTCGCGGAGAGGGATGGGGCTTGCCACGCTATCGTGGGCAATTGCAAAGTAGGACATAGTCTTAGAGCCTCCTTGGGATTTCGCGTCCCGTTCAAGCTATATGCGGCATTCACAAGAGGGTCTGACTTACGGCTGATACCAATCGACATCGCCGATCACAGTGGCGCGACCGTTCCGGATTTTCACCGGGTTCCTGCCCGTGAGGTGCGCCGAACACCATAGGTTGGTCAGCAAAATTGTCAACGTGAAGCAAACGGCCATGTCAGCACGTCTAACGCTCATTTCGCATGCAGCAACCGCGGCCGTACGAGCGGCTGCTTTTCCGCTCGACGAGAGCATCGACGAGAAGGGCAAACATGCCGCATCTTCGCTTGTGGGACGGTTGCCGGCGTTTTCTGCTGTCTGTACGAGCCCAGCCAGGCGGGCGATCGAAACAGCCGGTGCGCTTAATCTTAGCGCCGAGGTCGACCCGCAACTCCGGGACATGGATCTCGGGCGCTGGGCAGGGCAAACATTCAGCGATATCGAGACGAGCGAGCCTCAGGAGATGATACACTGGCTCTCCGATCCATCGGCAAATCCGCATGGCGGGGAATCGGTAGAGCAACTGCTGGCACGGGTTCGGGTCTGGCTCGGCGATGTGGCCCAGAGGCGTGGACGTATCGCGGCGGTGACTCATCCCGCCGTCATCCGCGCGGCGATCGTCGTCGCAATCGCAGCAACGCCACTTTCATTCTGGCGCGTTGATATCGTGCCACTCGGGATGGTCGAACTCGGATCGAATGGTATGCGGTGGACGTTGAAGTCGATCAGCAACTGAACATCTGAGCGGTGCTTAGCACCGCATCCGCGTGTGGCGGTTCGAGAGTCGGCTCGGCGTTGGGCGAATGACATCTGCCACAGCGAGGCAGATGGTGCACCGATAGCCGCCACTCGCGAATGTTTCCCGAGTGATCGCGGACAAATTCCTGTTGATGGCGAAACCCAACACCGACGAACGGCGTTCACGCACATAGACGTCTTTTTCTTGACAAAAGTCAGCACGATGATGGTCTAGGCTGCTCGTGTTATGTCGAATAGCCTATGTCTATTACGTACTTTGCGCGGTTGATCGAGGGCTAAGCCCCGAGATGTCGCGGGGGGAGGGCATGCGATTATTCTAACGTTGGGTAAAGCTTGCCTGGAGCGGCACGCGGAACAGCGCAATATCCGACATCATTTCATTCATGATGTTCGCGTTCTGCTTTCGCCCAAACCTAGCGACATTATCTGCATCATGGTTGTGCGGAACGAGGAGATGCGGTTGCCTGATTGTCTTAGGCATCACCGCAACATCGGCGTTGATCGGTTCGCCATCATCGATAATTCGTCGAATGATCAAACCCG
>JAICLG010000121.1 GCA_025927515.1 Hyphomicrobium sp. | reverse complement strand
CCACCGGCCTCGACGAGGTCCTTGGCTTCCTTCAGGCCGAGACCTGTGATGGCGCGAACTTCCTTGATGACGTTGATCTTCTTGTCGCCGCCCGATTTGAGAATGACGGTGAACTCGGTTTGCTCTTCAGCCGGTGCAGCGCCAGCTCCGCCAGCGGCAGGGGCCGCAACAGCGACAGCAGCGGCGGCCGAAACGCCCCACTTCTCTTCCAAAGCTTTTGCAAGTTCTGCCGCTTCGAGCACGGTGAGGCTCGACAGGTCGTCAACGATTTTCTCGATCTTAGACATATATAGTGTCCTTCCGGTTTGAACCTAGGGTTGAGTTGCAGCACTAAGTCGATGTCGCAGTGCTGCGTTAGCGTTCGAGGGCTCAAATGCCCCACAACGTAGCTTTGCCGGCCTATGCCGCGGCTTCGCCCTTCGATGCCTTGGCCTGAATGACGCGGGCGAGCTTTGCTCCCGGCTCCTTGACGGTCCGGGCGATTTTCGTCGCCGGAGCGTTGAGAAGGCCGATGATCTTTGCTCGCAGTTCATCAAGCGATGGCAGGTCGGCGAGAGCCTTCACGCCGTTCGCGTCGAGGATGGTCTTGCCCATCGCGCCGCCGAGGATCACGAGCTTGTCGTTCCCCTTGGCATACGTGACGGCAGCCTTGGCCGCGGCGATCGGGTCTTTCGAGAAGGCCAGAATGGTCGGCCCCTTCATCAGATCCGAAAGCTGTTCGGCGTCGGTATCCTTGAGCGCGAGCTGCGCCAGCTTGTTCTTGGCCACCTTCACAGAACCGCCTGCGTCTTTGACGCGCCGGCGGAATTCTGCGGATTGAGCGGCCACCATGCCGGTGTTGTGGGCGACCACGACCACGCCGGTGCTTTTCAGCTCGCCGTGGAGATGGTCGATGAGCTCACGTTTCGCGGCTCTATCCACTTCTCGTCTCCTTGCTGCGAAGCCTCATTCGCGAAGCTCCGCGGGTTGCACCTGGCCGCCTTACCCCGCGAGGGATCGGGCGACGTTCGTCTGTCCTCGTTCCCGTGGACCGCGAGTAACAAGCGGCACGGTGCTGACCCAGAAGGTTCAAACCGGATGAAAGGCTTCCGCCTCAAATCCGATCCACTTCTTCTGTCTCATGCAGGCTCTCTCATCAGAGAGACTTCGGCTGACCGGCGAAACCGGACGGCACCTACAATCTCGGACAGTTCCGAACCGAAGCATCGCCCCGGTCCGGGGTTTTCCGGGTTGCCCCGGAATTCTTGTAAAATTTAAGCCACAGCTCCCGACGCGACGGTCGCCGTGTCGAGCTTGAGGCCCGGACCCATCGTCGACGACAGCGATACCTTTTTCAGATACGTGCCCTTCGAGCCGGTCGGCTTGGCTTTGACGACCGCGTCGACGAAAGCCTTGATGTTTTGAACGAGCGCTTCCTCGGTGAAGCTCGCCTTGCCGACGCCGGCGTGAACGATGCCGGCCTTCTCGACGCGGAACTCCACCGAGCCGCCCTTGGCACCCTTGACGGCGGTCGTGACGTCCATCGTCACGGTTCCGACGCGCGGGTTCGGCATCAGGCCGCGCGGGCCCAGCACCTTGCCGAGGCGACCGACGAGACCCATCATGTCTGGCGTCGCGATGCAGCGATCGAAATTGATCGTGCCCTTCGAGACGATCTCGACGAGGTCCTCAGCACCGACGATATCGGCACCGGCAGCTTTCGCTTCTTCGGCCTTGGCGCCCTTGGCGAACACCGCGACGCGTGCGGTGCGGCCCGAGCCGTTCGGCAGATTGCAAACGCCGCGAACCATCTGGTCGGCGTGCTTGGGATCGACGCCCAGGTTGACGGCGACTTCGATCGTCTCGTCGAACTTCGCCTTGGCGCGTTCCTTGATGATCTTCACGGCCTCGGCGACGCCATAGGCCTTGCCGGCTTGAACACCATGCTTGATTGCAAGCATCCGCTTGCCACCGGCCGCGCGCGTTTCCTTGATCTTTTCGGCGCTGATTTGAGCTTTTGCCATCGGACCTTACTCCACCACGTTGAGACCCATCGAGCGCGCACTACCCGCAAGCGTGCGAGCGGCGGCGTCGAGGTCGTCGGTGTTCATGTCCTTGAGCTTGCCCTTGGCAATCTCTTTCAGCTGCGCCATCGTCACCTGACCGGCAACGACGCGACCGGGCTCCTTGGAGCCCGAGCCACCCTTGCCCGTCGGCTTCAAGCCTGCGGCCTTCTTGATCAGATACGTCGCCGGCGGCTGACGCATCTCGAACGTGAAGGAACGGTCGGAATAGACCGTGATCTTCACGGGAATGGGCGTACCCTGCTCGATGTCCTTCGTCTTGGCGTTGAAGGATTTGCAGAACTCCATAATATTGACACCGCGCTGGCCGAGCGCGGGACCGATCGGCGGCGACGGATTCGCCGCGCCTGCCGGTACCTGCAGGTTGATAAAGCCGTCTATTTTCTTCGCCATGGTTCCCCTTCAGCGTTAAAGCCAGACGCCAGGAAGCGTGCGGCTTAGGGTTAGCGGTCCAACGGGAAGCTTCGCTTGGCGAAGGCTTCCCTCCCGCACGTCGCCACCTCGAGACAGAAGCTCCCGAAGCGGTTTCCGATGCTTGCGCAGCGGAAATCTCAATTCATTCGTTACGCACCAGCACTGCTCCCGCGTTGGGATGGCCCTCAGCTCGCAACCTTCTCAACCTGGCCGAATTCAAGCTCGACCGGCGTCGGCCGGCCGAAGATCGAAACGGCGACCTTGACCCGCGAACGCTCCTCGTCGACTTCCTCGACGACTCCCGTGAACGAGGCGAACGGGCCTTCGCCAACCTTGACGTTCTCGCCGATCTCGAACGTGATCGTCGGACGCGGCCGCTCGACGCCTTCCTTCACCTGATTGAGGATGCGCAGCGCTTCGTCCTCAGGGATCGGCATCGGCTTATTGTCGGCACCGAGAAACCCCGTGACTTTCGGCGTGTTCTTGATCATCACAAACGCTTGGTCGGTCATCTTCATCTTGACCAACACGTAGCCCGGCAGAAATTTCCGCTCGGTCGGAATCTTACGGCCGCGTTTAACCTCGACGACCTCTTCCGTCGGCACGACGATCTCTTCGAAGAGATCTTCAAGACCGCCCGCTTTCGCGCGCTCGCGGATCGCGTCGGCGACTTTGCGTTCGAAGTTGGTATAGGCATGGACAATGTACCAGCGCGTACCAGCGACCGACTTCTTTTCTTCGCGTTCTTGCGCGACAACCATTCTCAAAGGCCCTCTTGCGCGTCACTCAAGCCAAAAACATGTGAGCTGAAGTTCAGCCGCCTACCCCCAGAACGAGGCGCACGATGTGGCTCAACGCCTGATCGACAAGCAAAAAGAAAATAGAGGCGAGCGCGACCATGATGAGCACCATCACAGTCGTGACCCACACCTCTTTCCATGACGGCCAGGTTACCTTGGAGACTTCCTGCCGAACTTCCTGCATAAAGGTTATGGGATTAAACTTCGCCATCAAAGTGCTTTCTTAGCGCATATGCGACAAAACGCCGCTACCAGCCCCGTCGATTGACCGGGCCGGTCGGCAGATCAGACCTCAACGAGGCTGGCAGGGGCGGAGGGTCTCGAACCCCCGACCTTCGGTTTTGGAGACCGACGCTCTACCAATTGAGCTACACCCCTTGAACGCGACACGAGCATACGCCCTTGCGTCGAGCAGCCTCTTTCGGGGCGTGTCTCCTTAACCGAAGTCATCCGCGTTGTCAGCCCCACGCGTGAGGTTTTTTATATAGTCGGGCTGTTGCCTTTGCGATGCCCAAGAGGTCGCAATCCGCTCACCGCCGAGACCAGGGGCCCGGATCGCCACTGTCGCGCACCGCCGGATTTTCCGCGGATGCCTCTGCCGAGCCCGAAATCGGCTCGATCACGACGGCCGATCCATAAGCCAAGACCTCGGTAACCGCGGCTGCAATTTCATTGGCGTCGTAGCGCATCGCGAGTACGGCATTGGCGCCCATTTCCTGCGCATGCTGGATCAAAAGATCGAATGCTTCCTGGCGGGCATGCTCGGCGAGCTTCGTATAAACGGTGATGTTGCCGCCGAAAAAAATCTGGATCGCGGCTCCGAGATTGCCGACGACGCTGCGCGAACGCACCGTCAAGCCGCGGACCATCCCGAGGTGGCGCACGACGCGGTATCCTTGAATATCGTTTGTCGTCACGACCAGCATGCAATCCCCGCTTTCCGGCCTCCGGACGGGCCGCGCGGCGTCCAAAATAAAGCAAATCGGATACATTGGCGAACGGATCAAGCGGATTGGCGTTCAGATGAAATTCATCGCATGATGGCTACAGCGGCGCCTCGAATAGGGAGCCCTCCCGATTCAGACCTTTGTGGCTGGCCGCACCTGCGTTATCAGCCGCCTGGAATAGGAACGTCGTCCTCGCCGGCCATTCGAGTCCGGGTCATATCGTCGTGCCGCGGCGCCGGACTCAATCCCGCCTCGATCATGCATTCATAGCCAGAGCCATGTCATTCACACCTCACCGCCGCCACGTCCTCACCGGTGTCCTGGCGGCATCGGTCACGTCCTGGACCAATTCTGCCCGTGCCGGATCAGTCGGAGCGGTGGCGCTCGGAAGCCCGGAACCCTTCTCCTTCGACAAGCTGAAGGAACGGGCCAAGGCTTTGTCACAAAAAGCCTATGTGCCGCCGCCGCAGCCTTCGAAGTCCGATCCTTTGCGGGACATGACGTTCGATACGTTCGCGCAAGCCGTCTACCGGCCCGAGATGGAGCTGTGGCACGGCATTGCCGGAGCGCAGACGGTGCGTCTCTTCCCGCAAGGACGTTTTTACGCCGAGCCGGTCGGCATTCATGTGCTCGAAAAGGGCGAAGCGCGCGAGGTCATCTATTCGCCTGACCTCTTCAACATGCCCGCCAATCATCCGTTGCGGACGCTCAAATCCGCGGGCTTTGCGGGGTTCCGGCTGATGAGCCGCGGCGGCGTCAGCGACTGGCTCGCCTATCTCGGCGCGTCGTACTTCCGTGCTTCCGATCCCAATGACCAGTACGGCGGCTCGGCGCGCGGCCTGGCGATCAACACCGGCCGGCCCGAAGAATTCCCGCGCTTCACCAATTTCTGGCTGGAGCAGAATGGCGTGGGGATGAACATTTATGCGCTTCTCGAAAGCCAGAGCGTCGTCGGTGCTTATCGCATGGACAGCCGTCGCATCGAGGGCGGCCAAGGCGGCGCGCTGCAGGACATCGAGTGCGAACTCTACTTCCGCGCTCCAGTCGACTTGCTTGGCATCGCGCCTTTGACGGGCATGTTCTGGTATGGCGAGAATTCCGGACACTTCCGAGGCGACTGGCGGCCGGAAGTTCACGATTGCGACGGGCTTTCAATGTGGACGGGGGCCAACGAACGCATCTGGCGGCCCCTCGCCAACCCTCCCCGCATCGTGACCAACAGCTTCACCGACGACAATCCGAAAGGCTTCGGACTGGTCCAGCGCGATCGGAATTTCGAGAATTATCAGGATGACAGCCTGTTCTACGACCGGCGGCCGAGCATGTGGGTCGAGCCTCTGACGGGCTGGGGCAAGGGCGCCGTCAATCTCGTGCAACTGCCGACGACGAACGAGACCGAAGACAACATGGTCGCGTTCTGGACGCCTGAGGAGAAGGTCGTCGTCGGCACCGTGATCAATTCAAAATATAGATTGTATTGGGGAATCAACACTCCACCAGCCGGCGACGTCGGCCGCATCGTGGCGACACGCATCGGACTCGGCGGGCTCGGCGGGCGGGATCTCGATCTTCGGCATACGAAGCCCGGCGCGCGTAAGTTCATGATCGATGTCGAAGGCAAGGTGCTTGACGATCTAACGCGCTACGGCGGCACGCATACCGTCGTTACGACGTCGCGCGGCACGATCAGCGGCGTCGAAGCCTTTCCAGTGGTCGGCACCCAACGCTGGCGCATGATGTTCGACCTGTCGGACCTGGCGGGCGAGCCCGCCGATCTCCGCGCTTTCCTGCAGAAAGACAACGTTAGGCTCAGCGAAACCTGGATCTACGAGGCCTTCCCCTAAGGCATTCATCCGCAGTGTAATTCGTCCCCAGCCCTCCGTTTGCGATCATACGCAAACGCTGCGCAAATTTTGCCCAGGCCCTTTTTTGCGCGTCCTTTCTTTCGAATGTCCGGAACCTCCGGCGATGGAAGTGGTTTTCACAGCCGTCACGGAGGATCTTCTATGAAAGCACTTTGGGCTGGCGTCATGATTCTGTTCGGATCATATCTGGCGCTGAACGGATACGAGTACGCCCCGGTAAAGCAGCCGCTAGTTCAAGCGCAGCCGAATGCGGATGCCGCGATGACCCCGGACTCCGGAACGTCCGGCGTCGGGATTGAGGCCGAATAGATACGCCGGAAGGCATCCGGTTTTCCTAAAGAAAGATACGTGAGCGCAAGCGCGAGCCCAAATCTCGCCACGGAAAAACGCGACGTTGCGGCACACGGCTCTGCTCGTCACGCACCACGTCCAGGCGCAACCGGTGTCGCATGTCGTATCGCGTTTTTTCCGTCCCACGCAAAGTTCGCATCAGAGAAGATATCGACTTCCCCGGACCCGTCCTTATCGAAGGGACGGTGCTCGGCGACGTGCGCTGCATGTCCCTCATCGTGGCCGAGCGCGGTATCGTCGACGGCACCATCAAGGCTGATACGGTGACGATCCTCGGCGAGGTATCCGGTGAGATTTTCGCGACGCACTTGACGTTGAAGCCGTCTTCAGCCGTCGCGGCCAACATATTTCACAAGCATCTATCGCTTGAGAACGGATGCATATTCGAAGGCCATTCGCGACGCCATACCGATCCGCTCCGGCTTGTATAAGCCGGCAGGCGCAGACCGCACGCGACAACGACTGTGCCTTCGACCCGGCCCATTGTCCGGTCCGACGGAAGTTTATGCCGTCTTCGTCAGGCTTCCTGAAATTTCTCGCGGCAGAGTTCGAAAACCTTATCGATATCATGCGCCGGAACGGGCTGGCTGAAGAAGAAGCCTTGTAATTCGTTGCAGCCGGCCGCTGTTACCGTCTTTGCATGATCAAGCGTTTCGACGCCTTCCGCCACGGTGCTCATTTTCATTTCGCGCGCAAGGCCCGACACGGCGTTGATGATCGCGACGCAATCGGTCCGCTTTGCAAAGTCGAGATCGCGCACGAAGCTGCGGTCGATCTTGATCTTGTCGAAGGGGAAGCTACGCAGATAGCTCAGCGACGCATAAGCCGTCCCGAAATCGTCGAGGGCGATGCAGACGCCAAGCGAGCGCAAGCTGTGCAGAATTTCGTGCGTGTTGGCTTCGTCGCGCAGCAAAACGGACTCGGTGATCTCCAACTCCAGGCGCTGCGGTGCGAGGCCCGAAACTTTCAGTGCGTCGAGAACCGCCTGATAGACGTTGCCCCTCTCAAACTGGACGGGTGAAAGGTTCACGGTCACGCGTGTGTGCGACGGCCATTTTGCGGCTTCCGTGCAGGCTCGCTTAAGCGCCCATGCTCCCATTTCGACGATCGCGCCGCTTTCTTCGGCAATCGGGATGAAGCCATCGGGCGAGATCAAGCCGCGTGTCGGATGATGCCAGCGCATCAGTGCTTCGAATCCTGAAACATGCTGCTTCTGGAAGTCCACGATAGGCTGGTAATAGAGTTCAAGCTGGTTTTCATCGACGGCGGCGCGGAGGTCGATCTCAAGCTGGTGGCGATCACTATCGGCCTGCTCCATGCCCTTCGTGTAAAATGCGTATGCGCCACGGCCAGCACTCTTGGCAGTGTAAAGAGCGAGATCCGCGCACTTCAAAAGGTCTTCGGCGTCGGCGCCATCCCTGGGCGCGAGCGTTATGCCGATGCTGGCGCTGCAGGTGACTTTCTGGCCCAGTATCACGTGTGTTTCGGTGAGAGCTTCGAGAAGCCGTTTTGCAAGTCTCGTAGCAGTAGCGACGGTCGTGACGCCTTTTTGAAGGATTGCGAATTCGTCGCCGCCGAGCCGGGCGACAATATCCTTCTCACGGACGGTGGCCCTCAAACGTCCGGCGACTTTCTTCAGTAGCGCGTCTCCGGCCGGGTGGCCGTGCGTGTCGTTGACCTTCTTGAAATAGTCGAGATCAATCCAGAAGAGCGCGAACCCGCCTTTGGGCTTCTGAAGCGTGGCTTCGAGGGCCTCGCGAAAATGCAGACGATTGGAAAGCTCAGTCAGCGGATCGTGACGAGCGAGCCAGCTGATCTTCTGTTCGGCCAGGCGGCGTTCGGTAATGTCCTCCTGGATGTCCACCCAGCCGCCGCCTTCCAAGGGCCGGTTGGTTACGAGCACGATGCGCCCGCTTTTCAGATGCTGCGTGTGGGAGAAGGTCTTGCCTCGTGCCAGTTCCGCGACGTGATGCTTTATCCATTCGCGCTGCTTTCTCAGCTCATTCGGATCGTCGCGGCCCGTTTCACGCTTCACGTGATGGCGAACCAGCGCCGAAAGCGGCGTGCCCGGCTTCGCCAGATGCTTTGGAAGATTGTATATCTCGCGATACGTGTCATTGCAGACGATCAGGCGCTGATTGTCATCGAACATCGACAGTCCACGCACCATGTTGTTCAGCGCGAGGTTGAACCAACGGTTCAGCTGCTCCACTTCTTTTTTATGCTGTAGCTCGCGGTCGCTT
>JAICLG010000094.1 GCA_025927515.1 Hyphomicrobium sp. | reverse complement strand
GTCATCCGATGGCGTGCGCGGCGGCGATCGGCACGCTCGACACCTTCGAAGACGAAGGCCTTCTAACGCGCGTCAATGAACTGGCACCTTACTGGGAAGAGCGCGTCCACGGCCTCAAAGGTTTGCCGCACGTCATCGACATCCGCAATATAGGATTGATCGGCGCGGTCGAGTTCGAGCCTGACCCGGCGCAACCTGGCAAGCGCGCCTACGATCGTTTCGTCAAGGCATTTGAAGAAGGACTTCTCGTCCGACAGACGGGCGACATCATCGCCCTGTCGCCGCCGTTGATCATTTCAAAGGATGAAATCGATCAGCTATTCGACACGTTCGCGAAGGTGCTGAAGACGTCGAATTAAAACTGCATATTACGCGCGAAGTCAGTGCTCAAGTTCGTGCCGCCACTTGGGGCGGCGGCACGTCCAATCGTTTTGATGCGATGATGTCGCTCGCAACAATCAGCGAAGATACGGGCAAACCCGCTCGTCACCGCGCCGGTCGATGTAGGTTCCGGTGCGATAGCTGAAGTCGGGGAAATCGCGTGCGCAGCGATCCATATCGTTGCGGTCGGCGCGATGCTCTGCGACTGCCGAGGCGATCAGCGCGCCACCGACGATGCCGCCGATGAGTGCGCCCGGTCCCCAGCCCCAGCCGCCGCCATGACGCCAGCCGACTTTCACGGCCGATGACGTTTGTGCGTTGGCAATCGCGCCGGAAACGAACGGGGCGGCGGAGGCCTGCTGACTCACCGCGACGGTTGCGACCATGGTTGCTGCCGCAATGCCTGCGGCGATCGACTTCGTAAATTTGGTCATGTGAATAGAACCCTCATCCAAATGGGATGTCTGTGCATAAAACGCGATTCGCATCGCTTTCCGTCGTTGCCCCAAAAATTCCTTATCCGATTTTGAGGCTATCCCGAGCGACCACGACTGATGCACGAGTTGGCCGTCAAATACGTCGAAATTACGCTCGGCTCTCATTGCGGCGGCAGGTTCGTGTTGCCGTGCAAAGCGAATATTTCGCCATGTGTAAAAGAAAGCCGGCCGCTCCTGGGGGGAAGGAGCGGCCGGCGCTGGCCACCGGCGAAATGTCCGGCGGCTCGGGGGTCCCTAACGTCTATTCTGCAGCGTCGCGAAAGGAGCGCGCTCCATCGATGCCGTCGAAGCCGAGCGACGCTGCGACGGCCGGATGCGTGATGCGGCCGGCATTCACATTCAGACCCGCAGCCAGGTGAGGATCACGATCAAAGGCCGCTAAGCCCTTATCTGCCAGCTTGATAATGAACGGCAACGTCGCGTTGTTAAGCGCCTGCGTCGAGGTGACGGGCACGGCGCCGGGCATATTGGCCACGCAATAATGGATGATGCCATCCACCTCGAACGTCGGATGAGCGTGCGTCGTGGGCCGTGACGTTTCAAAGCAGCCGCCCTGATCGATCGCCACGTCAACGAGAACCGCGCCCCTTTTCATCTCTTTCAGCATAGCTCGCGTGACAAGCTTCGGCGCGCTTGCACCGGCGACCAGAACCGCTCCAATGACGACGTCGGCGGCAACGATCTCCTGCTCGATCGTCGTCATCGTTGAAACGAGCGTGACAACCCGGCCTTTAAACAGTTCGTCAAGTTGGCGGAGACGTTGCAAAGACTTGTCGATGATCGTTACGTCAGCACCAAGCCCGGCCGCCATCCTCGCCGCCTGCGTGCCGACAACGCCACCGCCGAGGACAACAACCTTCGCCAGTCTGACGCCGGGCACGCCGCCGAGCAGAACGCCACGTCCGCCTGTCGGGCGCCGAAGCGCTACTGCAGCGGCCTCTATCGAAAGACGCCCCGCCACCTCGCTCATCGGCGCAAGCAGCGGCAGGCCGCCATTGACGTCCGTCACGGTTTCATAGGCGATTGCCGCGACGCCGGATCGCAACAGGCCGATGGCCTGCTCGGGATCGGGCGCGAGATGCAGATAGGTGAAAAGAATCTGATCAGCGCGCAGCTGCTTCCATTCTGCGGGCTGCGGCTCCTTCACTTTCACGATCATTTGGGCTTCGCGGAAGACCTCGGTCGCGCTGGAGACAATTCGCGCGCCGGCCTTCTGATATGCTGCGTCGTCGACGAAAATGCCGTTACCGGCCCCGGACTGCACGATGAGGTCGTGCCCGCGCGCCGCCAATTCACGCACGGAACCCGGCACGAGACCTACGCGAAACTCGTCGCTTTTGACTTCCGCCGGAATGCCGATGCGCATCGCCTGCTTCCCTGAGAGACGACTCGATACTCTGCGACGCAGACTGTCACGCAGTATGCGCAGCTACCGGGCGATTTGGCTTGCTGGTATCCCATCCAACGCAGATAATCGGCTCCACCTCCATGAGCTGCGCAGGAAAATGAAAACTCCAACTCTCGATACGCTCGATAAGGCCATATTGGCGGCTCTGCTGGTGGACGGGCGTCAGACTCAAGTCGAACTGGCTGAGCGCGTGCCGCTCTCGCCGACGGCGATCGCGCGCCGTATCCGGGCGCTTGAGCAAAATGGGGTGATCGCCGGCTATCAGGCGCAGATCGACCGCAAAGCGCTCGGATTGACGATGATGGCCATCGTGCACATCAGCTTGAAGAGTCAGAATGAAGAACTGCTCGCCGCGTTCGAAAAGGCGGTCGTGGCTGCGCCGTCAATCGTCTCCTGCCACATGATGTCGGGAGAGGAGGACTACATCATCACCGTCCTCGCGCACGATCTCGCCGACTTTGAGCGCATCCACAAGGAGCAGCTATCGCGCCTGCCGGGCGTAGCGCGGCTTCACTCGAGCTTTGTCTTGCGCGAAGTCGCCAGCCGGCCGCTGCCGCTATCCTGCTTGTCGCGGTGATAATGCCTTTGGCAATCGAGATAGCGACGCGGGTGCCGTCACGGCGCTAAAGCTGCCGCCGCCGTTGCCGGAGGCGCATCGTCGGCGTCGCGCTGGTAGGCGGTACGCAACGCACCTCCGTCGCGCCCGTAGATGTCCGGACGAAACTCAACGAGGCCATTCGACGGCTCCACCCACGCGGTAATGTAGGTGAAGTAGACGGGTATCGGACGCGTCAGCTTCAACTCCATCGGCTGTCCGGCGGCCAGCGTCTCGCGCACACGTCCCGGTTTCTCCCAACCGGGCTCGTAATGAGCGATCCAGTCGCCGAGATCGAAGACATTCTGAACGCGGACACAGCCGGCGCTGAACGGACGGCTCTGCTGGTTGAAGAGGTTCTTCATCGGCGTATCGTGCATGTAGACGCCGTATTGGTTCGACATGTCGATCCGCAAAAGTCCGAGGGCGTTTTTCTCGCCCGGATCCTGCTTGAACTTGTATTTGGCGACCTCAGGCGAATTCCAATCGATGGTCTTCGGATCGAGTTCGGGTCCGTTATAGCCATTGTAGACGCGTATACCCTCCTCGGCGAGATACCCCGGCTCGTGCTTCAAACGCGGGATCAAGTCGAGAGTCGCAACGCTGTCGGGCACGCGCCAGTACGGGAAGAAGTTCAGCGCCTTGATCATTGCGCGCACTTCCGGAGTCTGGCGTTCCGGCCGGCCGACGATGACGCGATGGCGCATCTGGACCTCGTACTTGTCGACAGCCTCAAGCTGAAACGCCGGAATATTGACGAGGACGTAGCGGTCCTCGACGCCGTGCATCAGGTTTTGCAAGCGCTGCAAATTGAGCTTGAGCTGCGCGACGCGTTCGGCGGCCGAGACATTCAGCACTGCGTACACCGACTGTTCGATGCGTCCGGTGACGCGGATGCCGTGACGGCGCTGGAAGTGTTTCACACCTTCTTCAAGCTCGTCGTCGAACGTCTCGGAGTCATAGTAGGAGCCGCTGGCGGGCATATCGCCGGTAATGCGAAGCCGTTTTCTCAAGATCGGCACGCGCGGGTCGTCATCGCCGATGCGCATCATTCGACCGGGTGGCACGAGAGGCCAACCGCCGCTGTCGACGATCTTCTGATAGCGCGCAACCGCTGCGGAAATCGCGTTGAGCATGATATCGCTGCGCCAGGGCGTTGCGTCCGGCCGCAGGTCGTGAAGCGGTTCCGGCTTGCTGGGGCGCGACGCGTCCGCGCTCCCATAGGAACCCTGCAGCTGATCCCAAATGCTGAGTTGCGCATGGCCGGGCGTCGCGAACCCAGGGCAGGTTTGAAAAAAGATGACAGCAGCAACGATGGCGGCGACTCTCGGGAACATATTCCAGACTCGCGCTATCAAACTAGAACCTTCCATTCCGCTTGCCCCGCCCCCTCTGTGGCTTTTGCAAATCTCAAAAAAAATGAACGTTTCACGGGCGAAATTCCTGTGCTTCGCCCTGCGCGGTGTCATACGCCGCGTGCTATTTCAGCCACGGGAAGTGGCACGAACGATATGGCCAAAGCGTGACCTTTTACCAAGCCCTGCACATCGCCGCTCCATCAACAAATGCATAACTGTGTGGCAATCCTGCCCTCGGGCTGGGCTCATCGAGAAAAGTGATCGTAGCCGGATTTCGGGAGTTCCAACTCCGTCCCGGATGCGTCCAATACCACCACTTTCGAGCCTTCCAAGATGCCGAGATCGTAGACTTCGACCGCCGCTCGCTGAGCGCTTTCTTGGAACGCGCTGGCTTCCGACGGGGCAACGGCCACGAGAAGCTCGTAATCGCCGCCGCCACCGAGAATCTTATCGATCAGCCTACGGTCGGCGGACAGCGCGGCGCGGGTGGCGGTCGAGAGCGGCACCGCATCGAAACGCAGCGCCATTCCGCCTGGTTCGGCTAACCGCGCCAGATCTTTGAGCAAGCCGTCGGAAATATCCAACGCTGCCCTTGCGTGGGCTCGCAGACTTTCAGCAAGCGCAATGCGAGGCTGGGGACGCAGATATCGCCCAAGCAAAAAATTGCGATCCGCGTCGGTCAGCGCAGCATCGAAAAGCGAGGAATCGCGGCGAAGCGCGAGTCCCAGCGCTGCGTCGCCGATCGTGCCGGTAACAAAGACATGATCTCCTGGCTTGGCTGCATGGCGCGGAACGAAGGTGCCGGACGGCAGCGAGGCGATCATCGTTATGCCGATCGACAGCGGCCCGGGCGTGCGATCCGTGTCGCCGCCGATCAGGCGGCAGCCGAAAGCCGCTTGCGCCTCCGCCAAGCCGCGGGCGAAATCCGCCATCCAGGTCCGCTTTGGCGCTTCGGGCAGCGCAAGATTCAATATGTACGCGACGGGCTTGGCTCCCTTCGCCGCGACGTCCGAAACGTTTACTGCGAGAGCCTTCCAGGCAGTGTCGGGAGGCTGGTCGTCGGCAAAGAAATGTACCCCGGCGACGATGGGATCGCTGCTGAATACAAGATCGCTACCCGGCTCGTTCGGAAGGACAGCCGCATCGTCGCGCAGGCCGAAGGCGCCGGGCATACCTGCTGCCAACGGGGCGAGATACGTTTGCACGAGATCGCTTTCGCTTTCGACGCGCAAACCGTTCTCGCCGTGGTCAAAGGGCGTCTTGGGCATGACTTTCACTTTGTCGCCCTGCCCCGATGCTTCAGGACGGCGTGGCGGGTTTTTTCTCGAACTCGCTCATCCGCAAGCGGCGTGCGAGCTTGTCGAGAATGCCGTTAACGACGCGGGGCTCGTCTTCATCGAAGAAAACGCGGGCCACGTTGACGTATTCGCTGATCGCGACGCGCGCCGGAACATCATAGCGGTCCAGAAGCTCGGCGACGCCGCCGCGCAAGATGGCACGCAGGATCGAGTCAACGCGCACCAATCGCCAGCCCGTTGCAAGCTGCTCGTCGATTATCGGATCGATCTCGCGCTGGCGGCGGACGACGGCACGTAGAATGTCGGCAAAAAACACGCGATCGGCACCGGCGAGCTTCTCGTCGCGATTGTCGCCGGAAAACCGGTCATTGAAAAACTCTGCGATGACGTCGTTGAGGTCGGTTCCGGCGAGATCCATTTGATATAGGGCCTGCACGGCGGCAATGCGGGCCGCGGTGCGTGCCGTAATCTCTCCGGCTTTCGGTTTTGCGTTCGCCGTCACGCGGACGCCCCCCAGAACGCGCGCTTCGCCTCGATGAGACGCGCGCATGCGCGGACGGCGTCGCCGCCTTTGCCTTTGATGCCGCCCTCGGCGCGCGCCACGGCCTGGGCATGTGTATCGACGGTCAGAATGGCGTTACCCACCGGGACCTCTTTTCGAACTGCGGTTTCCATCAGCCAGTGATTGGCATTATCGCAGACGACATCATAGTGCGCCGTTTCGCCTCTGATGACGCATCCGAGCGCGACCGCACCATCAAATGTCATTCGGCCCGCCTCACGCGCCGCGGCTGCTGCGGCAAGCACCTGGGGAATTTCGAGCGCTCCGGGCACGATGATATGTTCGAACGTTATGCCGCGTTTCTCGCACTCGGCGATGACGCCCTCGATGAGCAAATCGGAAATGTCCTCGTAGTAGCGCGCTTCGATCATGAGAATGTGCGCACGAAGTTGATGCGCGCTCTTATGCTGCTGAGGCGCGCTCTCTGATTTTTGAACCATGTCGTTGCTACTCGATTTTACGTGTGCCGGTGATGCGCAACCCGAATGCTTCAAGACCGACATAGACGTGCTGCGGGGATGTCGTGAGAAGGACCATGTCCTTCACGCCAAGGTCAGAAAGAATTTGCGAGCCGATACCGATCTCGACCTGGCGGCGCTCTTTGCCGAGATCGCTCCCGGCGCCCGGCAACTGGCCTCGCGCGACCCAGTTCGACACCGATTTCGGGCGCAAATCGCGGATCAGAACAATGACGCCGCGCCCCTCGGCCTCAATCTCGCGCATCGCCTGCTCGATCGCCGTGCCGCTTTCGCCGATGCCGCCGATACCGAGCATGTCGCGCAGCATGTTGATCGCATGCACGCGCACAAGAACGGGGCCGCCCTTGGCGATGTTGCCCTTCACGAGCGCCAGATGCTCGGCGGGTTCGGAAGTCGTTTCGTAGACGTAAAGCTCGAAGTTGCCGGCGACCGACGTTTCGACCTCCGTCCGCGCGACGCGCTTGACGATGCGGTCATTCTTGAGGCGATAGGCGATCAGATCTTCGATGGCGCCAATCTTCAGATTGTGCACCTTGGCGAAGCGCGCCAGATCCGCCATGCGGGCCATCGTGCCGTCGTCGTTCATCACCTCGCAAATGACGGCGGCGGGATTAAGCCCGGCGAGCCGCGCGAGATCGATCGACGCCTCCGTATGACCGGCGCGGACGAGGACGCCGCCTTCGCGGGCAATGAGAGGAAAGACGTGACCCGGCGAGACGATGTCGCTGGCGCCTTTCGTCGGGTCGATCGCCGTGGCAATGGTCCGTGCGCGGTCGAATGCAGAGATGCCCGTCGTGATACCTTCGCGCGCCTCGATCGACTGGGTGAAGGCGGTGCGATTGCGCGAGCCGTTCGTGCGCACCATGAAGTCCAGGCGCAGTTCGTGGGCGCGAGCTTGCGTCAACGAGAGGCAAATCAGTCCGCGGCCGTGCTTGGCCATGAAATTGATCGCGTCGGGTGTCGCCATCTGCGCAGGAATGACGAGGTCACCCTCGTTCTCGCGGTCCTCGGCGTCGACGAGAACGACCATGCGGCCATTCTGCATCTCTTCGACGATTTCCTCGATCGGCGACAGAACGCTGCCACTCGGTGTTGTCTGCAGATGGGTCGAACCCGACATCAGATACGAAACTCCATGAGGCGAGCGACGTAGCGGGCAAAAACGTCCACTTCGAGGTTCACCAGATCGCCGGGGTTTTTCGCGCCCCAGGTCGTGACCGTCAAGCTATGCGGAATGAGATTGACGCCGAAGTGGGTTTCCGCAACCTCGTTCACCGTCAAAGACGTGCCGTCGAGCGCGACTGAGCCCTTGGGCGCAATATATCGGGAAAGATGCTCGGGCGCTTCGAAAAGAATGCGCCTGCTGGGGCCGTCCTGCGTAATGCTGACGATTTTGGCGACGCCATCGACGTGGCCGGAGACGATATGGCCGCCGAGTTCGTCGCCGACCTTGAGCGATCGCTCCAAATTGACACGGCTGCCGGGGACCCAGTTGGACAGGGTCGACTTCGCCAACGTTTCGTTGGAAACGTCCACCGAAAACTCGGATCCGCTGCTGAGCGGCTTTATCGCGGTCGCAGTCAGGCAGACTCCGTCGCAGCAGATCGACAGCCCGGTATCCTCCGTCCGCAGCTTATAGGCGGTGCGCAGCGTAAATTTGCCGTCCGATTTGTCGATGACCTCACCGACATCGGTGATCAACCCGGTAAACATCTCTAGCGTCCTTCCTTATGCGTGACGTGGAGAAGCCGCCACATCGTATCACTTCCCATGATCCGCCGGTCGACGAGCGAAAGCGACACAGGGCCGAGATGGCGCGCGATCGCTGTCATAGCCTCATCATCGGTGGGCGCGCCCGCCATGTAGAGGATGACCTCATCGACGAGCGAAGCGTCCGCGAAAGCACGCCATATGCGCGGGCCGCCTTCGACGAGGAGGCGTGTCACGCCGCGCGCCACGAGCGCCTCCATGATCGAGGGCAGCCAGAGCTCGCCGGAAACAACACCGACGTCGTGAACTTCGGCTCCGTGCGACGCCAGTTGCGCGCGCTTGGCAGGATCGCTTTCGGGCGCGGTCATGACCCATGTCGGCGTGCTGGTGGCGCTTCGAATGAGCTTCGCGCCGATCGGTACGTCGAGCGAGCGTGCTAGGACAAGACGAATGGGCGAGCGGTCGAGAAGACCCGGAAGGCGGCACGTCAGCTCCGGGTCGTCGTCGTGAACCGTTGCTCTGCCGACCAGAATGGCGTCGAACCGGGCGCGGAGCAACATGCCGTGCGCCCGAGACATTTCACCTGTGACCCAGACAGGCGATACGCCGTCGCCGCGCGCGATTTCACCTGCTGAATCGAGCGCTAATTTCAATGTTGCGAGTGGCCGCCGTTCCGTTATGCGCACGATATGGCCGCGCGTGATCTGCCGGGCTTGGGCAGCCCCAACGCCGCGCACAACTGCGATTCCGGCGTCGCGCAAACGGTCGAGGCCGCGCCCGGAAACACGAGGATCAGGATCCTCGATCGCGACGACAGCACGTTTCAGGCCTGCGGCGATGATCGCATCTGCGCATGGCCCCGTACGCCCGTGATGCGAGCAAGGTTCGAGCGTCACGTAGATCGTGGCGCCGCGGGCTCGTTCGCCAGCGACTGCGATAGCGCCCGTCTCGGCGTGCGGCCGCCCGCCCCGGGCCGTTACGCCACGCGAAAGCACTTCGCCGGTCGTCTCGTCTGCGATGACGGCACCGACGGACGGGTTGGGCATCGTAGCCCCAAGGCCGCGCTCGGCCATGCGGAGCGCGATCGCCATCATCTCGGCGTCGAATGCGCTGCTTTTCGGCTCCGACATCGCTGCTAGTGCTTCTTCTGGCTCACGGGCTCGTCAATTTCCGCTCCGAAACGCTCGCCGAGATCGAGGCGTTCACGCGAGTCGGCGGCCAGATCGCGCAGCACCGCGTGGAAATCGGCAGTGTCGCGGAAGTCGCGATAGACGGACGCGAAGCGAACATAGGCAACGGGATCGAGTTCGCGCAGGGCGCCCATGACCAGTTCGCCGATCTCGGCGGAGGTGATCTCAGTTTCGCCGGAACTCTCAAGCTGACGGACGAGGCCGGAAACCAGCCTGTCGATACGTTCCGGCTCGATAGGCCGCTTGCGGAGCGCCACGGAAATCGACTTCGAAAGCTTGTCGCGGTCGAACAGCACTTTTCGGCCCGAACGCTTGACGACGGTCAGCTCGCGGAGCTGAACACGCTCGAATGTCGTAAAGCGGCCGCCGCAGTCGGAGCATACGCGTCTTCTGCGGATGGCTGCGTTTTCATCCGACGGCCGGCTATCCTTTACCTGGCTATCCTCGCTTCCGCAAAACGGACAGCGCATCGCTCACTCCTTGCTTTGGTGCTCGGCTCTTGGAGCTCGGACATTGGAACTTGATCGCCACCACGCGGCAAAAGGCATCCTCTGTGTGAACGGTTTCTCGACAAAGAGGAAGTGCTGCGGGGCGGCGTTCCACCAATACTCTCGCTTCGCACAAATCTCCCCGTCGATACGACAAAGGCGCCCCGTACACGGAGCGCCTTTTAAACGTTTTCGAACGAACTGTCCGGTTTACCGGCTCAGGCGTAGATCGGGAAACGATCGCAAAGCGCCGTCGCCTTGGCTTTGACGGCGGCCTCGACCGCAGCGTTGCCTTCTTCGCCGTTCTTCGCGAGACCATCGAGAACTTCCGTGATGAGACGGCCGATCTCCTGGAACTCGGCGACGCCGAAGCCGCGCGTCGTTCCGGCGGGCGAACCGAGACGGATGCCTGAGGTCACCATCGGCTTCTCGGGGTCGAACGGAATGCCGTTCTTGTTGCAGGTGATGTGCGCGCGGCCGAGCGACTTTTCAGCCTTGGTGCCCGTGAGCTTCTTCGGACGCAGATCGACAAGAATAAGATGCGTATCGGTTCCGCCCGAGACGAGCGCGAAACCGTTCTGCACCATCACCTCACCGAGGGCGCGGGCATTATCCATGACGTTCTTGATGTAGACCTTGAAATCAGGACGCAGCGCTTCGCCGAAAGCGACCGCCTTAGC
>JAICLG010000071.1 GCA_025927515.1 Hyphomicrobium sp. | reverse complement strand
TGCGCATCGCCGCTCGCGATAACGTCGCCGCCGTTCGATGCATCGCCGCCGTCCCATGTCGTAACGCGCCCGCCGGCGCGTTCGATGATCGGTATCAGCGCCGCGATGTCGTAGGATTTGAGCGCCGGTTCCAGCACGATGTCGACGAAGCCCGCTGCCAGCAGACAGTAATTGTAGCAATCGCCGCCATAACGCGTCAGCCGCGCAACGTCCTTGAGGCGAGCTAGGGCGCTCGCCTGCGCTGGGCTTTCGAAGAGATCCGGGTGCGTCGAGGTCAGCACCGCATCTTCGAGCCGCGTGCAAGCGCGCGTCTTCAGCCGCGTGGGGCGGCCGCCGCCCGTGCTGAGGTAAGACGCGCGAGCGTCCGACCAGAAGCGCTCTCCCGTGAACGGCTGGTCCATCAGGCCGAAAATGGGTTTGCCATCTCGCAAGACGCCGATGAGCGTCCCCCAGAGTGGTGAGCCGATAATGAAGGAGCGCGTCCCGTCGATAGGATCGATGACCCACTGATAGACGCTCGTGCCGGGCTTGACGCCGAATTCTTCACCGATGACGCCATGATCCGGCAGCCGCGTCGCGAGCGCCTGCACAATCGCTTTCTCGGCTCCCCGATCCGCTTTTGTGACGGGATCGAACGCGCCGCCTACGGCCTTGTTTTCCACAGGCGTAGCTTTGCGAAAGTATTTGAGGACAACTGGACCCGAGAGGTCTGCCAGTTCGTGGGCCACGCGAACGATGGCTTGGAATTCGGATTCCAGCGACGACTCCGGCACTCGCTCACCTTGTATTTTCAAATGCTTGCGGATGACTTTGAACGCGCGGTCATGTACTTCGAAGATCTGGCAAAGTCGATATAGATCTTTTCGAGTGGCTTAACTTGTGGCGCGCTAGATACATCTATTTGGCAATAAGCTGCAGATATACTCGTGGAGATTGCGAAGGCTTGCAAAGCATCCCATCTTCCTCGGGCGATCGCATTGACACGCTGATGTGCAATCGCTGCCCAATTTGGGCGTTTCCTCCCTAGACTTGGGCCGTTCGGCTACGAACGGCCTTTCTTTATGAGAGATGCGCGTCGCCAAAAACACGCGATCGCAACGAGCTATGCGAGTTCCGCATTTTTCGGCGTTCAGCCCTGCATAATTCGCATTTGCTCGTGATGCAACGCACCTCTACTTTTTGCAGTGCGATATGTGAGCCTCGCTCGCGGTTCGCAGCCCTCCTTGGGCGTTTCCTCCCTAGACTTGGGCCGTTCGGTAACGAGCGGCCCTTTTTCTTTGCCGCTCCTTTGCCCATCGATCGCGAATGTGCGGCGCCCGCCGCCGCAGTCGCGCGTGAACCGAGCAGGATCACTCCGCCGCGGCGCGATAATCGAGCAGAGCAGGGACCTCAGCAAAAAGGTTACGAACGATGTCGGTAAGCGCCTCCGCCAACCGCGCGTAGCCCGAATTCGGTTCAAACGTCAGTTCGTTGATATAGAGACCGCGATTGATCTCGAACTGGAGCGCGTGCGTGCCGTGCGCCGGCCGGCCGTGGTGCTCGGTGATATACCCGCCGGCATAAGGCCGGTTCAATTGTACTTTGAAACCATGTCGCTGGAATTCATCGCGAACCAAAAGCGTCAGGCGCGGATCGGCGGCGGCTCCGAAACGATCGCCGATGACGATGTCGGGCCGCTGCGCTCCGCCAGGCGCCATAGCGGCCGAAGGCATCGAGTGGCAATCGATCAGAACGGCGTAGCCAAATCTGTCGTTGGTCGTCGCGATCAGGCGAGACAGCTCGGCATGAAACGGAAAGTAAAGTTGCTCGATCCGCGCGAGCACGCTGTCGAGGCTTAGCCGGTGGGAATAGATATCTTCTCCGTCGGCGACGATTCTTGCGACCGTACCCAATCCACCCGCAACGCGAATCGATTGCGTATTGGCGTGAGGCGGCAAAGCCTCGCTCACGAGTTCCGGATCGAGCTCGTAGGGTTCGCGATTGAGATCGAGGTAAGCGCGCGGGAATCTGGCGCTGATGAGCGGCGCGCCGAGATCGGCGACAGGCTGGAACAGCTGATCGACGAAGCAATCCTCTGACCGGCGCAGCGTTTTCGGATCGAGCTTCGAAATAGCGAGAAACTCGGGCGGATAGAGCCGTCCGGAATGCGGCGAGGAAAACACGAACGGCGCCGTTTGCTCCCGCGGCGATAAAATATCGAACGACGGAAAAAAGTCGGACGGCACGCTGTGAGAACGGACGGACATCAGTGGCGAGTGCCTCTTGCGTTGCTTCCGCGACATATTGGCGGTTCGAGCACGCCACTTTGCCAATGCGCCGCAGCGAAGTCCATGCGTGACTTGATCTCTCTCGGCAATATCACAACGCGAATGGCGGCTCGAAGTTCGTAAGACGCGACCGGGGTGCAACTCTCCACAATTTCATGCTCCATTTACCAAACTCAGGCCAAGTTTGGGCCAGACGAAGCCGTTAGGATCGGCTACGTTTCAAGTTCCGCATCATTCAGAGTTGCCATGCCCGTTAAACCGTCCAGCCTGCCGTTGCGCCGTATCCTGCTCGCTGAGGATGACGATTCCATGCGAGGTTTCCTCGTCAAAGCATTGGAAAAGGCCAACTACGACGTCGTCGCCTTCGAAAACGGTGAGGACGCCTACGAGCGGTTGAAGCGCGAGCCTTTCACGCTGCTGCTTACGGATATCGTGATGCCGAAAATGGATGGGATCGAGCTGGCGCGGCGTGCCAGCGAAATCGATCCCGACCTGAAGATAATGTTTATTACGGGCTTTGCGGCCGTCGTTCTCAACAGCGAAAACCAGCCGCCGAAAGAAGCCCGCGTCCTGTCGAAACCCTTCCACCTCAAGGACCTGGTCCGCGAGGTTGATCGCCTGCTTGCTGCCTGAACCCTGCGGCAAGTCCGGCTCTTTCGCATATACCTGTCAGGCAGGGCTTGACCGGTAGGGTTCAATCCCTCTAGAAGCTCGCTTCTTCGGGCACTTAGCTCAGCGGTAGAGCACTACCTTGACATGGTAGGGGTCAGAGGTTCGATCCCTCTAGTGCCCACCATCTTTAACCGGTGTCGTTATGAAAGTTAGAAACTCTTTGAAATCCCTTCGCTCGCGGCACCGCGATAATCGCGTGGTTCGCCGCAAGGGTCGCGTCTACGTGATCAACAAGACGCATCGCAGGTTCAAGGCGCGCCAGGGCTGATGCCGCTTTTGGCCGCCCTGGACGTTACTGCGATTTCACGAGACTCCTTTTGACCGTCCCCCCGCTGCTCGACTAGGGTCGGCGGTATGATTTCCTGCGCCCGCATTCTATTGGTTGGACTGGCTTTAGCCGTGGGGGCTGTACCCGCGGTCGCGGACGACGAGCTGCTCAAGACGCAGCCATTTCCCGAAAGTCCGACGCCGGCACCCACACCCGCGCCAAGCCAGCCAAAACAGGCGCCGTCGCCACCGCAGGCTGCGCCATCGCCGGACGCGGCTGCCCAGCAAGGCGAGCCAGGCATGATGGGCATGCCTTGGCCCAAAACGCCGGAGGAAGCGCGGAAAACGCTCGACAACCTTTATGCCTATCTCGCAACGACGGGCGACCATCGCCAGGCCGGAGAGATTGGTGCCGCGATCGAGCGGCTTTGGCGGCTTTCCGGCGGCGACACCGTCAATCTGCTGATCGATCGCGCCGAGCAGTTTTCCTCAAAGAACGAAAGCGAAAAGGCGCTGCCGTTGCTCGATGCTGCCGTCGATCTGGCGCCCGACTACGCGGAGGCCTGGAGCCACCGCGGGTATATTGAATACCGGCTCAACAATTATCCGGCTGCGCTGGGCGATCTGCGCCGCGCGCTGGCGCTCGATCCGAACCACTTCCGCGCGCTCGATGGCATGGCAAAAATCCTGACGCAGATGGGCGAAAAGAAAGCGGCGCTCGAAGCCTATGATCAGCTTTTGAAGGTTCACCCCAATATCGAGGGTGGCGAGACCGCACGCGATGAGCTGAAGAAAGAAGTCGAAGGCCAGGGCATCTAATCGACGTCGGCCGCGCCTCGCGTGACCGCTCAGCCATCCAGAACCCACTTGAATGCGCGTCTGAGTTCCGCTGTGCCGTCGTGCCGGTACCAGCGGCCATGCGCGAGGATGATGCGTTCCGGATCCCACGCGATCATCTTTTTGACGGCCGCGCGCAGCTCTGGTTTGTGCTTGCTGAATGCCAGCCGCATATCGCGCGGCATGCTGCCATTGGGATCGAGGCAGCCGCCGATCCACGTCAGAAATCGCATTCCGAACGATAGTTTCTTCGCTTCGAAATTCTCGATCAGATCCGTGAGAAGCAACGTTCGGCTTGCGCCGTGGAAGAACACGAACTCCGTCATGTAGCTGCTCGGAATCGGAAGCGTTGTGATGTGATCATCCCACGGATAGCCCTGGTCGCGATCGAGATCCGAATACCGAAAGTCGATGCGCGAGCCCGCCTGTTCCACGATACGCGGCGCCAGATAAACCTCGGCTTCGGGAAACGCCGCTTTCCAATCCGGTGTCCACCAGTAATGGAGGCGGTTCGGCGCGATGATCCAGCGCGGCTGGCCGAGTTCAGCGATTGCCGCCATCAAGTCCGGCGTCAGGGCCGTTGGCGAATGAACGAAAAGACCCGACGCCCTCGTTCTGATGATGGTCATCCGCGTCGGAAACGGCATCTTGAGCCCCGGTGGACCAAACCGGATCACCGGTCCGTCGACCAGCCATACGTTGTCCGCGACGCTTTTCAGAACATTGAGCGGTGCATAGGTCCCTTGGCTCGGATCATCGCTCACGGACGCCTCCGCGCCTCCTTGGAATTCCGCTTCCGGGATGACCTTAATCCCTAAAACCAAAGCCCTAACTAAACGGCTTCCGCAATCGGAGCGCCGGACTCGTCGACGAATGCGATGCGGATCATGTTTGTTGCGCCGGGGCTTCCGAGTGGAATGCCTGCCGTGATGAGCACGCCCTCGCGCGCCTTCACGAGGCCTTCCTCGAACGCGATGCGGCAGGCTTTGCGCACCATATGCGAAAGGTTCTCCGGGTCGCCGGTCAGGATCGTTTGCACGCCCCAGACGAGTGATAGCCGCCGTGCCGTCGATTCAATCGGCGTCAGCCCGATCACGGGAATACCGGGACGCTCGCGCGTAACGCGCAGCACCGTCGATCCTGTGGCGGTGTAGCAGACGAGAGCGCCGAGCCGCACCGTATCGGCGATCGCGGAAGCAGCGGCGGCAATGGCGTCTGCGCCGGTCGGCTGCGGCTCCGTTTGCGTCGCGTAAAGCATCGCCTCGTAGATTGGATCGTGCTCCACCTCGATCGCGATTTTGTCCATCATCTGGATCGCTTCGACGGGATATTGGCCGACGGCGCTTTCCGCAGACAGCATGATCGCATCCGCGCCATCGAACACCGCGTTCGCGACGTCGGAAACTTCGGCGCGCGTCGGCATCGGCGACGAGATCATGCTTTCAAGCATCTGCGTCGCGATGATCACCGGCTTGCCGGCGGCACGCGCCATCCGCGTCATCTTCTTCTGAATGCCCGGCACCTTCTCGACCGGCATCTCGACGCCGAGATCGCCGCGGGCGACCATGATGGCATCCGAGGCAGCGATGACGTCCTCGAGATCGGCGACCGCCGACGGCTTCTCGATCTTCGACAGGATCGCTGCGCGCGTCCCGATGAGTTTACGGACCTCGTGAATGTCCTCGGCACGCTGCACGAATGACAAAGCAACCCAATCCACGCCGAGCTTTAACGCGTGCGTCAGATCGGCTTTGTCCTTCTCGGTCAGCGGACTGATCGGCAGCAGCGTGTCGGGCATCGAAATGCCCTTCCGGCTCGCAAGCATTCCGCCCGTCGTGACTTCGGCGTGAATCTGCACCTTCGACGTCTCGATGACGCGCATTCTGAGCTTGCCGTCGTCGAGAACCAGCATGTGGCCCGGCTCGATGGCATCGAAGATCTGCGGATGAGGCAGATAAACGCGTTCGCTCGTGCCGAGTGTTTCGTCGCGGTCGAACTTGAAGATCGCGCCGGTTTGGACGTTGACGCGTCCCGTCTCGAAATTGCCGATCCGGAATTTCGGACCTTGCAGATCGGCGAGAATGCCGATCGGGTGCCGGTGCCGCGCCGCGCAGGCACGAACGGTATTGTAAAGCGTCTTGGAGCCATCGTGCGTCGAGTGGCTCATGTTGATGCGGAAGACGTCGACGCCCGCGATGAAAAGGCGCTCCACCATTTCCGGGGAAGCAGACGCGGGCCCAAGCGTTGCTACGATCTTGACCCGCCGATTACGTCTCATTTTTCCGCTTTTCCTTGCGCCGGATCAGTAAGGCGGATGGTCCATTCCTTCGCCTCGCCGGTATCTACCTCAAAAAAACCCGTGCGCTTATATCCGCGTTTCTCGCAATCCTGAACCCCCCGGATCGCAAACGACTTGTCGTTGGTGCACATGTTGCTCTTGCCGCCCCATTCGCCGCCACGGTCATAATCGATGGCGTGGACGTAGACGAAGCGGCTAGGCAGCGGACCTTTGAGGAGAGTTTCGCACGTCTGCGATGCGATGTTCCACCAGCCTTCCGTCGCCCAGCCTGATTTATCCTGATAGCCGATTGCAACGCCAACCCGGCTCGAAGTCGCATTGCACAGTTTGAGATCGGCGTGCGCGACGCCTGCCGAGAGAATGAACGCCAAAGACAACACGAATGGATGCGCAACGGCGCGCAAGGCGAAATGTGGCGGCAAGGTTGCCCTCCGTCTGCATGTGGCATCTCCCAGGCAACGCGCACGGCGAGCGATACCACCCCGGCTACGGATCGACGAGAATGACCCGGAAATCGTTGACGTTGGTCTGCGTGGGACCGCACAGGATGAGGTCGTCGATGGGGCGGAAGAAGCCCGTAGAGTCGTTGTTCTCCAGCATCCTGGCAGCATTGAGGTTGGCAGCGGCGGCACGTTGCAATGTGTCGCTGAAAACCATCGCGCCTGCCGGGTCACCGGCGTTTCCGCCGCCGCCGTCGATGCCATCGGTATCCCCGGCAAGACCGGCAATTCCCGGCGTTCCGTCGAGCGCGAGCGCAAGCCCGAGAGCGTACTCCTGATTGGGACCGCCGGAACCGTTTCCGCGGACTGTCACGGTCAGTTCCCCGCCGGACATGATCGCGACTTTTTCGCCCTTTCGTTTTGCGTCGAGCGCCATTTCAGCATGCTTGCGTGCGACCTCACGAGCTTCGCCCTCAAGGTCATCTCCGAGAAACACGACGCGGTAGCCGAGATCGCTCGCAATGCGGCCGGCGGCCTCGATCGAAGCCCTCGGCGCCGCGACGATCTCATAGCTCGAATTTGCGAGTTTCGGATCGCCGGCCTTGAGCGTTTCGTTCTGCGGGTCGGAAAGCGCCTTCGCAATCTCGGGCGCGGGAGTGATCTTCCATTTGGCGAGAACGGCGCGCGCATCGGCAAGCGTCGAACGATCGGCGACCGTCGGTCCCGATCCGATTTCGTCCGGATTGTCGCCCGGCACGTCGGAAATCGCGAGCGTCAGCAGTCGTGCCGGATAGACGGCAGCGGCGAGCTTGCCGCCCTTGATCTGTGAGATGTGTTTGCGCACGCAATTCATTTCCGAGATCGGCGCGCCGGACTTGAGGAGTTGCTTCGTCAGCGCCTGCTTGGCTTCGAAGCTGACACCGTCAACTGGAGCCGCCCATATCGCCGATGCCCCGCCGGACAGCAGGCAAAGCACGAGATCGTTCGGTCCTGCACTCTTGGCGAGCGCGATGGCGCGCTGGGCGCTTGTGACCGAGTTCGCGTCTGGCACCGGATGTCCGGCTTCCAAAATCTCGATGATCTTCGTCGGCAGCCCGAACCCGTGGCGGGTCGAAATCATGCCGGAAATTTTTGCGGCTTGGCCGGACGTAACGTAATGGTCCTCGGCCGCAACGGCCATTGCCGCCGAGCCTTTGCCAGCGCCGATGATGATAATCCGGCCGCCATCAGGCACGCGCGGCAGGTGCGGCGGCAGGCATGTCGAGGGGTGGGCGGTCGTGTAGGCGGCCTCAAACAGCGCGCTCAAAGTCCGACGAACGCTGCCGTTCGTACCGTCTGCCATATCGCTTCCCCGGCCGGTCTTGTTATTGAGGGTCTGATTTGCGCAATCGCCTTACCGGCGTCAAGGCATCGAAGGCCGCAGGTTGCGCGCAATCGCCAATCTGGCGAGCCGCGCCATCCACGCCTATCTTGGGGAATGGCGCTCGATCGATAGAGTTGAAGCGCGAGAGGAGACGGCAATGAAGACCTTCGATACCCAGACGACGCTCGAACTCGAGGCTGCGGCGTTCCGGCGACTGGTCGACCATCTGCGCGCCCGGACCGACGTGCAGAACATCGATTTGATGAATCTCGCCGGGTTCTGCCGCAATTGCCTTTCGAATTGGATGGCCGAAGCGGCGGCCGGGAAGGGCCTGGCACTTTCGAAGGATGAGGCGCGCGAGATCATCTACGGCATGCCGTACCGCGAGTGGCAGGCCAAATACCAGAAGGAGGCGAGCGCCGAGCAGCAGGCAGCCTTCGAGAAATCCCGCCCGCACGAGCACTAGTTCAAAGAAAACCGTTCTCGCTCCCTTACACCGCCTGCGGGGGAAAGGGTTGGGGTGAGGGGCGGCCTCCGGACGGTGCACGCCGCGCCCCCACCGTCTCCCATTGAAGCAATGGGGAGAGGGGACAAGGCGCGAAAAGCCACCGGTTTCGCCGCAGAAGTGCAGCTACCCCCCGATTGCCAATCTTCATCGTGTTTGATAGAAAGGTGCACGAAATCAGCGCGGGCTCCGGCAGCAGTGTCTCCGGAGCCGGTGTTTTTGTGCATTCAAACAGCAGAATTCTATAGAGGATACAACCGCTTGCAGGTTCTCGTTCGAGACAACAACGTCGATCAGGCTCTCAAGGCGCTCAAGAAAAAGCTACAGCGCGAGGGCGTCTTCCGCGAGATGAAGCTTCGCGGCCACTTCGAGAAACCATCCGAGAAAAGAGCGCGCGAGAAGGCTGAAGCCGTGCGCCGCGCCCGCAAGCTGGCTCGTAAGAAATTGCAGCGCGAAGGTCTGTTGCCGAGCAAGCCGGCGGCTGCACGTGGCGGACCGGGCGGCAGAGGTGGTCCGGGTGCCGGTCGTGGCGGTCCAAGCTCGGGCGGCACCGGCGGCGGTTTCGGCGGTGGCTTCCGCGGTGGCCAGACGGGCGGCGGCAGCTCGACCTGAGCTTCGGATTGAATTTTTGCAAAAGGCTCGCGTTTTCGCGGGCCTTTTTTGCTGGGCGGCGGCGCGTTTACCTAGCCGCGTTCGCCTTCATGGCGCGTTGCTTGTCTATCCAGCGGTTGATGATCTCGAACGTGACCTCATCATGAATCGCGTGCCCGGCACCGGGGATGGTCACGATCTCTTTCGGCTCGTTGGCGGCAGCAAAGAGACGCCTGGCCATCTCGACGGGGATCACGTCGTCGGCCTCACCATGCACGATGAAAATCGGCACGCGCACGTCGCGAATATGGAGGATCGAATCGTAGCGATCTTCGATCAGCAGGTTGACCGGCAGCCACGGATAGAGTGCTGAGGCAAGCTCGGCGATCGACGTGTACGGACTGTCCAAAATGACACCCGCCACTTTCTTCTGGGCAGCGACCTCGATCGCAACGCCCGTTCCGAGCGACTCCCCGTAGAGAATAATGTCCTCGGGCCGAACGCCATCCTCGATCAGCTGATCGTAGGCGAGCTTGGCATCCGCGACGTTGGCCGCTTCCGACGGCGAGCCCGTGGAGCCGCTATAGCCGCGATACGACATCATGAACATGCCGCGGCCGCGGTCGAGATAACGGCGGATGCTTGCGCTTCTGAATTCGAGCGCGCCCCCGTTGCCGTGGAAATAGAGCAGCGTCGGCTCACCCGGTTTTGCCTTGCCGTACCACGCGACGATCTTCTCGCCGTCAGGCGTCGAGAGAACGCGTTCGCGAACATCGGGAAGACCGGCGGCTGCCGGAGAGGTCCGTGCCGCTTCCGGAAAATAGATGAAACGCCGCTGTGCGACGTACATGTAGACAGCCACGGCGAGGTAGAGCGCGAGGGCGGTGATGGCGAGGAGTTTGAGCAAGCGAGGGCCTCGGGCCGTAACGTAACGCGATATGCCGGCGGCTGAGTATCTAATGGAACCCGCGGCGCACCAAGTATCCGATACGGTTTCCGTGTCGCGCGCGAATTGCGTCGAGCGCGTCGAGAATGTCGACGCCATGCATCGGCACGCCCGTTTCTATGACGACCTGCTGATTGAGGTGCTGCAACTCGTGATAGATCGGCTCGGCCGTCTTGTGCAGCATGGCGATGGCTGCCACGGTTTTCCTCGGCATATTAGGCGGAACGCGCGGGAACGCAGATGAAAGCACGTGCTTCGCATTCTCGGAGAAATGCGACGAGAAGCGGCCGAGCGCCGATACAAGCTTGATCGCGGACGTTTCTTCGAAGCGGTAATTGTAGCGATCCATCCACTCGAACAGCTTGTCCACGGTGAAGTCCTGGAGGCGAATGTTCGCCGTCTCACGATAGTCCTGCCACTCGGCGACGAGATCGAAACTTGATTCGATATCGATGTCGGCCGGTGCGAATGTCGTCTCAGTCGCGATACCGACGCGATCCAGGAAGTCGCGATTCTTTTTTGCGATGCGCGTCGGGTACGTCGGAAGGATGAAGGCGCCGCCACTTGCCTGCTCGAATGCAAGCCGGACGAGGCTCGAACAAGAGAGGCTGCCAGTCTCCGATGCGCGCATCGAGAAATCGTAAGGGATGCGCTTGCCGCCTCTCATCCGCGATGCGGCGACGTGATCGTGGATGCTTTTGGCGGCGCGCGCCGCAAGGTCGGCGTCGCGATGGCGATAAAGTACGGCGCGGACGATGTCACGATCGAGTGCCTTGGCCAGCGGATTGATGATCGCGCCATCGTCGATCAGGCTCTCGACCATCCAATGATCGCCTGCCTCATCGATATGGACGATGCCGATATGGCCGAACTGGCTGTCCACGTCGCCGAGGCGAGCGATCGCGGCGTTGTTATGGGCCCCTCCGCGCATGAGAACGACATCGCCCGATTGGAACGCCAAGGGCGCGCCGTTGCGATGGAACGCGTAGTTGATCAGCGTGTTAGGACCGTTGCCGGTAAATCCGCGCAACGCGGGCCCGCCGTCTCCGGGCTGGGGATGACCGCTCGCGATTTCTCCGAGCATATCGGAAACGTAGCGCAGCATCCCGAAAACGTTGCGGAAGTCTTGCACCACGGTTGGCGTCATGAGGCCTAGCATCTCGTAATGCGAGAGCTTTTCGCGCAGGCCCATGCGCAAATCGAAGAGGCGATACATGAGCCCCGGCGCGGCTCTCGCAAGGCTTAGAACGTCGTGGTCGGGAAGCCGTGCGTCCGCCGCGTGCTCGTAGATGTAGTTGAGGTTCCGTTCGAGGAGCGCGGCGCTGGTGACCGGCGTAGCGGCGAGAATCTCAATGCGCTCGAGATCGTTTTCGAAAGACGACGACGCGACGGGGGCCAACACGCAGAACCTCAACCACAGTTTTGTGCGCTTATATCAGACCAGCCTCGCTGTCGCGCCCACGGCGCGGCGATGACGGCGCAACTGTTGCCGATGAGCCCTGGAGGGCGCCAGCGAACTAGTGTGCCAGCGCCTTAACGATCTCTTCCGTCATTTTCTTGGCGTCGCCGAGCACCATGACGGTGTTATCGCGATAGAATACCGGGTTATCGATGCCGGCATAGCCCGAGGCCAGCGAGCGCTTATTGAAAAAGACCGTTCCGGCTTTCCAGACCTGGAGGACCGGCATGCCGTAAATCGGGGAATTCTTGTCTTCCTCGGCGGCCGGATTGACGACGTCATTGGCGCCGATGACGTAGACGGCATCCGCCTGGGAGAATTCGCTGTTGATGTCCTCGAGTTCGAAGACCTCGTCGTAGGGAACGTTCGCTTCCGCGAGAAGCACGTTCATGTGGCCCGGCATGCGACCAGCCACCGGATGGATGGCGTACTTCACCTCGACGCCCTCCTTCTTCAGGGCGTCCGCCATTTCGCGAAGCGCATGCTGAGCCTGCGCGACGGCCATGCCATAGCCCGGCACGATGATGACCTTGGAGGCGTTCTTCAAGACGTAAGCCGCGTCCTCCGCCGATCCGAGCTTGACGGGCTTTTGCTCGCCGCCGCCCGCCGCTGCCGCTGCCGTCTCGCCGCCGAAGCCGCCGAGGATCACCGAGAAGAAGTTGCGGTTCATCCCCTTGCACATGATGTAGGAGAGGATCGCGCCGGATGAGCCGACCAGCGCGCCGG
>JAICLG010000080.1 GCA_025927515.1 Hyphomicrobium sp. | reverse complement strand
TTTAATGATCGCGGTGCCACCCGACACCAGACCTTCAAAAATCTCGCCCTTCGCATCCGCGATCGCTTCCACTGACGGAAAATGTTCGAGATGTACGGCTTCGACGGTCGTGATGATTGCCGCATGCGGGCGGACCATTTTCGTCAGCGGCCGGATTTCGCCCGCGTGATTCATACCGATTTCGAAAACGCCGTAGCGCGTCTCTCGCGGCATCCGCGCCAGCGTCAGCGGAACGCCCCAATGATTGTTATAGGATTTTTCCGAGGCGTGCGTGTTCCCAAGTGTTGCGAGGCAGGCGCGCAGCATCTCCTTGGTGCCTGTCTTTCCGGCGCTGCCCGTCACCGCGACAATGCGAGCGTCCGAGCCTAACCTCTCGCGCGCCGCGCTCCCAAGCCGCTCCAGTCCAGTCAGTGTATCAGGAACCCGAAACAAAACGCCGTCGTCTGAGCAACGTTTGTAGCTGTCGGAAACGAGAGCAGCAGTTGCCCCGGCACGAAACGCTGCCGGTACGAAATCGTGCCCGTCGCGCTGGTCCTTCAATGCCACGAAAAGATCGCCGGTCGTAAGCGTGCGCGTGTCAATCGAAATGCCGGTGACGATCCCCTGGTCGCCATTCCGAGCGCTGCCGAGCGCCGCCGCTAATTCGGAAAACGTCCACAAAGGTTGCATCGACGATCAGCCCTCGAGCGCCTTGCGAACTTCATCGCGATCCGAGAACGGCACGACTCGATCGCCGATGATCTGGCCTGTTTCGTGTCCCTTACCGGCAACAAGAACCACATCGCCCGGCTGCATCATCCGAACGGCGGTGGCGATGGCCTCGGCGCGGCTGCCGATTTCCCGGGCACCCGTCGCACCTGCAAGAATTTCACCGCGGATGGCGGAAGGATTTTCCGACCGCGGATTGTCGTCCGTGACGATCGTAATGTCGGCCTTATCAACCGAAATGCGTCCCATGATCGGCCTTTTGCCTTTGTCGCGATCGCCGCCGCAACCAAAGACAGAGATCAACCGGCCGGTTGCAAACGGACGGCACGCGTCGAGCGCGGCTGCAAGCGCTTCGGGCTTGTGAGCGTAATCGATAACGGCGAGGCCGCCGTTCCGTTCGCCGATAATTTCGAGTCGACCCGGCACGCCTTTGAGCTCGCTCAGCGCCGCGAGTACGGCTTCCGTCTTTTCACCCGTCGCGATAGCGAGCCCAGCCGCAACAAGCGCGTTCTCGACCTGGTAGGCGCCGACGAGCGGCAGGCGAACATCGTAGGATCGCCCTTCGGATAAAATTCCGATCCGTTGCTGAAAACCGTCGCGTGTCAGCGATGTCCGCTTCAATGTCTCGCCGCACGCGCCGACGGTCAAAACGCGAAGCCCACGCGCCTTTGCAGCTATAACCACATCCATTGACCGCGCACCATCGACGTTGATGACGGCGGGCTGACCGGGCTGCAGAAGCTCCGTGAAAAGACGGAGCTTGGCGTTGAGATACGCCTCTTCCGTCGGATGATAATCCATATGGTCACGGCCCAGATTCGTAAACGCCGCGGCGGTCAGAACAACCCCATCGAGACGGTGCTGATCCAGCCCGTGGGACGACGCCTCGAACGCAAGATGCGTGACGCCTTCGTCCGCGAGTCCGGCAAGTGCCGCATGCAGCGTCACGGGATCGGGTGTCGTCAACGACCCATAAACGGCGCCGTCGGGCTTGACGATCCCGATCGTTCCCAGCGAGGCGGCCTTGTGCCCGAGGTCCGAGAAAATCTGCCGCGTGAAATCCGCAACCGACGTTTTGCCACTCGTGCCGGTGACGGCGACGACGCAACGCGGCTGCTTCCCTGCAAGTTTGGCAGCAATCCTCGCCAACGCAGCACGGGGATTCTCGACTTCGATCAGGACCACGCCGTCGGGCACCGCAACGCCTTTGCCCTTGGCAACGACGATGACGCTGGCGCCGCGTGCAACAGCTTCCGGCACGAAAGTAGCGCCATCGACCTTCGATCCGGGAAGTCCGGCGAAAATCGCTCCCGGACCAACGGCAGCGCTTACGGCTGTTATCCCGGTAACGCGAACGGCGTCGGCACCTGGCGGCGGTTCGATGTCGGCCGGCAAGACATCGCTAAGCCGCATGACTCCCCTTGTCCCGTCGCATCTTCATCCCGAGAAGCTTTCCACGGCATTTAGATACGAGGCCGAGCCGTCGGGCGTCAAATGTCCTGCAGCCCTCATTGGCTAGCAACGACTTCCATTGGCCTGACCCCCAGTTGCCCGGCAATCCGCGCGATCAGGCGGCCAGTCACGGGCGCCGCAGTATAACCCGCCGTGTGGTGGCCGTGCGTTTCTTTCGTGCCTTTCGGGTCGAATAGGATAACGAATGTCAGGTACTGCGGGTCATCCATCGGGAAGGCTCCGAGGAACGACGAAATCACTGATTTTGACGAATAACCACCGCGCTTTGCGATATCGGCCGTACCGGTCTTGCCGCCGACACGGTAGCCCGGCACATCGGCTTCTTTACCCGTGCCGTCCGGGCCGCTCACATTGAGACGCATCATGCGTGCCATCTCGCGCGAGGTATTTTCGGTGATGATCGGCTTTTCATCGACGGAATCGGTATCGAAGCGCCTTAAGAAGGTCGGATGAACCGGCCTGCCTCCATTGAGGATCGTCGCGGCCGCAGCTGCAAACTGCAACGGCGCGACAGCGATACCGTGACCGTAAGCGACGGTTATCGTCGCGGCGCGGCCCCAACGGTCCGGGAGCTGAGGCGCAGCGACCGTACCTTCTTCGGTCGTCAGAGTCGTGAGCATCCCCAATTTGCGCAGAAAGCCCTCGAGCCTATCCGTCCCCGCCTCCAACGCCAGCATTCCAGCGCCGATGTTCGAGGAATGCGTAAACACTTCCGTCACGCTCAGCGGCCGGTTTGACGCGTGAAAATCCTTGACCGTGAAGCGCCCAACTTGCAACGGCTGGCGTACGTCGACCATCGTATCGGGTTTCGCAATGCCTTCATCGAGGGCCATCGCGATCGTCAGCGTCTTGACGACGGAACCGAGTTCGTACGTTCCTCCCGTTATTCGATCGAGGTGCTTGCTATCGAGCGCTTGCGTCGGCCACGTGGGATCGACGCGAGGGATCGATGCGCTGGCCAGAACCTCCCCGGTCTTGATATTGAGCACCAGCCCGGCAGCACCTTTCGTCTGATAGAGCTTCTCAGCCGCATCAAGCTCGTCTTCAAGGGCGTGCTGAACACCGATATCGAGTGACAGCCGCACCGGCGGCCGCGTCGAAAGAACCGCGGCGTGGATTGGATCGGTGCCGACCTTCTCGTCGATGTATTTCTCGATGCCGCTCAGTCCACGATTGTCGACGTTGACGGAGCCGAGCACATGGCCGGCAAGTTTACCGTCGGGATAAGCCCGCTTCAGTTCATAGCGGAACGAAAGCCCCGGAAGACCGAGATCATGGACCTTTTGCGCAACCTTCGGCGACACGCCGCGGCGGACCCAGACGAAACGGCGCGAGCGGTCTGAAAGCGCCCGCAGAAGCTCCTTGGAATCTATGTCCGGCAAGACGGTTGCCAGCTTCTCGACCAACTCGTCGCGATCGACCACCATGCCCGGATCGGCATAGATGGACGGCGCTTCAAGATCCGTCGCGAGGAGACGCCCGTTGCGATCGACGATGTCGGGACGGCTGAAGCTCGTCGCGACCGGCTCTGATACCGCGAGCGTGACACCTCCCTGGTGTTCCAACCCAAGGGTCAGAAGATGGATCGCGACTTCAGCGAACGCGAAGAAAAGGAAAGCATAAACGGCGGTCTCAGTGACACTTCTGGTGCGCCGCTTGCGAACGTCCTGACCGGCCTCAATGCGACGGCCGGTACCCCCATATACGTCAGCGGCCATTGCCGCCTTCCCGGCGCTCGTCGAGCGCCGAAACTTCGCGGCCGGTGACGAACTGATCGACGCGTGGCGGCGAAAGACCGAGTTGCCGCGCAATTGCATCGATCCTGTCGGGACGCGCCAAGGCCCCGCGTTCTGCTTTCAAAACTGCGATATCGTCGCGAGCGCGATCGGCGAGCCGCTCCTTCGCCTGCACCTCGGCTTCGAGACGGCGCGTATCATAGTTAAGGCCATAAAGAAGTAGCGCGCTGGCAATCGCAAAGAAAAACGCCGTTACATTCAAGAGACGCATCGAGGTCAATCCCCGTTAACTCTAAAATCAACCGCAGCGCTAATCTCGCGAGCCTCAATAACCCAAGGTTTCGCGATTGAGTGGCCAAGGGCCCGCGTCTGTCCGGGTTGCGGCTCTGAGCCGTGCCGAGCGAGCACGCGGGTTCACATCCAATTCACCTTTAGAAGGTGTTAATGGGCGTGAGTTAACAATTCGAAAACTTGGCGCCGCGCTTTTTATCGATTCCGTTGGCAAATGCCGTGAAACGGAGGGTGTCTTGCCACTCCTCTCGGCAAAGAACTTCTTAACGATGCGGTCTTCGAGACTGTGGAACGAAACGACCACCAGGCGCCCGCCGGGTTTCAGAATACGTTCCGCCGCCGATAGCGCGCTCGCCAGTTCTCCAAGCTCGTCGTTGATGTAAATCCGAAGCGCCTGAAACGTCCGCGTTGCAGGGTGGCGTCCGTCCACCTTGCGCCCGTGAAAGACGCGCGACACCGTTTCGGCAAGCTCCAATGTTCGCACGAATGGCGCTTCGCTCCGTCGTCTTACGATGGCTCGCGCAATCGCCCGCGATCGATGCTCCTCGCCGAAGGCGTAGATGACATTGGCTATATCTTCTTCATCCGCACTATTGAGGAAATCAGCTGCTGTCGGACCATCATCCGACATGCGCATGTCGAGCGGCCCATCGTGCTGAAACGAAAATCCGCGCTCGGCATTGTCCAGCTGCATTGACGAAACGCCAATATCGAGCACGACGCCGTCGACCTGGATAGCGCCAAGCGTATCGCGTGCCGCGCCTTCGAGTTGGCTGAAAGGCGCTTGCACAAGGGTGAGCCGCTCGCCGAATTCTGCCTGCACCGATTCGCCACCGCGGATCGCGTTCGGGTCGCGATCGAGCGCCAGCACTCTGCAGTTCGCAGCTTCGAGAATGGCGCGCGTGTAACCGCCCGCGCCAAACGTGCCGTCGATATAGATCTCACTGTCTTTGGGAGTAAGGGTCTGCAGCACTTCCGAGACGAGCACAGGAATGTGGCGCGGAGGCTTTCCAGCCGGCCCCAGCGAGGCTCCCTCTGCCTCGCCACCGCGCATCATTCCCGTGCTCCCTCGTCGCCGCCGTCATCCGACGTGCGGCTACCCGCTGCGAAAAGTTTGCGCGTCACCTGGACTTTGCTGCGCGCTTCCGCCCGGCGCTTTTCGAAACGGGCGGGTTCCCACATCTGAAATTTGTCACCGAGGCCAACAAACGTGACGGCGGCGTCCAAAGCGGCGTGGGCGCGTAAACCTTCAGGAAGGACGATGCGGCCGTCGCCATCGATCGTGAGAACCTGGACGTCGCCATAGAGCGCGACAGACAGTTCATCGCGCTCGTCCGAATAATCCGGCAGGCCCGCGAGAAGCCCGTCGATCTTTTTTGCAAGTCTTTCGCCGCCTGCATCGAGTGCAGGAGCATCGAGCGAGGGGTAGCAGTAGAGCCCGCCCGCGTAGCCATCCCGTTCGAGAACGGCGCGAAACGAGGCTGGAATTGAGACCCTGCCTTTGGAGTCGATCTTGTTTGTGAATGTCGAGACAAAGCGGTCCATCTCCCCAGTTAACGAATACTCGCCCTCCTCACTCGTTACTGGTCGCTACGCTTTGAATGTCTTGGCTGCCCGTTTGCAGAGCCGGACCGCCGAGACCTGAATTCGCTCCGGCAGCCGCGAAACGCGCCTGCCGAACGTGACAAATTGATGGGCTCCGTGGCGGTCGCTCAGGATTTGGGCCCTCTACCAAAACCGGCGCCCAACCACGGTGGCCTGCCCGATAAGAACGGGCTGACATGGGATCGCATGGGATAAAGTGGCCGTCAACGGTTTATTAAGGAAATTTCTGCCCCGGAGGCCCAATTGCACCAGGCACGCCCCCCGCGCCACGACCCGAACCCAGCAATTGCGATGCGATTTCAGGGGTACCCCCAGTCACAACATCCTGACTTGACCGTCGGAGTGGGAGGCGCATCCTCGCGAGGCTAGTCGAACAGGGGCCCACAAAAGGTGCCGAATGCTCGCGCAGCCGTCGGCACCGCAGCGCAGGTGCCACCATGGCGAATCCAGGACACGAAACAGAAACTCGCCCACACATCCTTTATCCCGGTACTGAGCTACGCTGGCCAGCATCCGTCGTCTGGCGTGACGGTGAGCCGATCATCCGCAAAATTTCAACGGCGGACGTCTGGAACGCGCTGAGCAAGGGCATCGATGATTTTCGCGCGATGCCGACATACGTCTTCTTCGCGTGCGTTATTTATCCCGTGGTCGGCATCATCCTTGCGCGGTTGATGTTCGGGTATGAACTGCTGCCACTGATCTATCCAATGGCTGCTGGCTTCGCGCTCCTTGGACCCTTAGTCGCCATCGGACTTTACGAATTAAGCCGCCGCCGCGAGCTTGGGCTCGACATCTCGCCCGCACGCGCTTTCGATGTTCTGCATCGGCCGGGAATTGGAGCAATCTGGCGCTTGGGCTTGCTGCTCGCCGCAATCTTCGTCGCCTGGCTCTACGCCGCGAATCTCATTCACACGCAAATCTTCGGCGGCGAAGCCTCGACACCAACCCAGTTCTGGCATCAGCTCACGACAACCGCGAAAGGCACGCAACTCATCATTGCCGGCAATATCGTCGGCTTCCTGTTCGCTGTGGTTGTGCTGGCGATCAGCGTCGTCTCGTTTCCGATGCTGGTCGATCGTGATGTGAGTGCCGCAACGGCTGTTCGGACATCCGTACGTGCGACGGTCGAAAATCCGGCGCCTGTTGCGCTATGGGGATTGATCGTCGCTATCGGGTTGCTGCTCGGAGCATTGCCGTTCCTCTTCGGACTCGCAATCGTGCTGCCCATTCTCGGGCACGCAACGTGGCACCTCTACCGCAAGCTCGTCGAACCGGAAACGTCTTCGCGCCTGCGTTAGCGAGCCGATAGACCCACCCGGGCAAAGAAAGATACCAGCCGGCCTGTAAGCCGGGTTCTGTCTGGAGGTTAGCCCAACACCGGCTTGCCGAGTGTCGGCCAAAGTTTTCCTCCGCGACGGTCATTCATCTGGGACGCCTGTCGCCAGGCGCCTCGTGCAATCAACCCGGGTGGGAAGCGTAATGACGCGCCTCGCGTCTGCGGTTTCCCGCTCCGCGCGCCCACCCCTATTCGATCTTGCTCCCGGTGGGGTTTGCCCTGCCGCTCCTGTTACCAGAAGCGCGGTGCGCTCTTACCGCACCTTTTCACCCTTACCCGCCTGCGCAACAGCCCTTGCGGGCTCGTCGCGCCGAAGCTGCGGAGCAGCAAGACGGGCGGTATATTTTCTGTGGCACTTTCCCTGGGGTCGCCCCCGGCGGCCGTTAGCCGCCACCGCATCATCATGGAGCCCGGACTTTCCTCCACCGGATGTCTTGCTCGCGGGCCTTTAGAGCCCGTTTCGCCACAACGAAGTCCGGCAGCGACCGTCCGGCCGGCTGGTCCGCGACATAAGCGATGCGATCGACGAAACGTCAAGGCCTGAGACGCAGAAAACCCCGGAAGGCTTCACGTTAAGAATTTCAAAACCGTGCGAACGGCTCTTTGCATTCCTTGAAGGTCTTCCCATATCGCCGCGAGCGGTGGGCCACCGGAGGAACGACGATGCAGCCAGATACGAACCATCCGATCCGCATCGTGCCGCACCCCGCTCGCATACGCGTCCTGTGGAAGGGCCACATCATCGCCGATACGACCGATGCCCTCATGCTTTACGAAGCATCATATTCGGGCGTTCGCTATGTTCCGCGCACCGACGTCGATATGACGTTACTGACAAAGTCATCGCTGAAAACGCACTGCCCCTACAAAGGCGACGCATCGTATTTTTCGCTCTTGTCCGATGGCGCGACGGCTGAGAACGCAATCTGGAGCTACGAAACACCGTTTCCGGCCGTAAGCAACATCGCGCGCTATCTCGCTTTCGACCCCGAGAAAGTTGAATTCGTCGAGAACAACGGCCCATAAAGGAAGAACAACTGCCCATAAAGGATTTGCCCGCGCCGGATTTCTCGGAACAACTTGCCAGCTCAGGCGTTTGGCCAAATCTTGTCGCTGCGATCGGCGTCGCAGACGAGCCGAAAGAAGGTCGATTGAGTTTACGCCCTGCGCCTGCCCGTCGAGTTGGCCAACTCGCAAGAATTTTTGGCTTCAGAGACAAGAACGGATGCGGTTGTCCCCCACGACACCAGCTCCGGAATCCCCCGGACGCGCTACGACGCACCACCTTCCTGAAACGATCGTCCAAGGAAAACGAAGACGTCGATAAGCCATTAATCTTCAGACCTACGTTGGATCCGTAGCGCAGGGAAAACGCGACTTACCCGCGCTAAAAAAAATTCGGTCGCAAACGTCGAACGATTCGCAAGTTCAGGGAGGAGACTGATGCGAGAAGCTTCTGCAACCGCCAGCGAGACGCGGCTGCAAAATCAGAACCCGGTTCCAGCAGAGCTTGCTGAACGGTTGTTCGCCACGCGTCAGCATTCGCTCGCGCTCGCCGCACCGCTCAGCCCCGAAGACATGGTGGTACAGGCCATGGAAGATGCGAGCCCAACCAAATGGCATCTCGCCCACGTGACCTGGTTCTTCGAGAACTTCGTCCTGAAACCTCATCTCGACAGTTATCGGATCTTCGACGACGCGTTCAATTACTGCTTTAATTCGTATTACGAGGCACTCGGACCTCGCCATCCGCGAATGAAGCGCGGGTTACTCACGCGCCCATCAGTTGAACGGGTGCTCGCTTACCGTGCGCATGTCGATGACGGACTCCGATCGCTTCTCGCGACGGAAGAAGGCAAAAGCGCCGAGGTTGCACGCCTCATCGAAATCGGCATCAATCACGAGCAGCAACATCAGGAATTGCTTTTAACGGATATCCTTGCGCTCTTCGCACAAAATCCGCTCGATCCCGCATACCAGTCATCGCCCTCCAACGTCGATCTGTCAGAACCTGATCCTTTGCGGTGGATTCGCTACGACGGCGGTATTCGTCGCGTCGGCCACGCCGCCGAGGGCTACTGTTGGGATAACGAGCTGCCGCCGCACGACGCACTCGTGCATCCCTTCAAACTCGCCGACCGCCTCGTAACGAACGCCGAATGGATCGAGTTCATCGAGGACGGCGGTTATACGACGGCATCGCTGTGGCTCGCGGACGGCTGGACGACTGTCAATCGCGAGGGATGGAGCAATCCGCTGTATTGGGAGAAAACGGACGCCGGCTGGTTCCAGATGTCGTTACACGGCTTGCTGCCCGTCGCACCCGCCGAGCCCGTCGCCCACGTCTCCTACTACGAGGCCGATGCCTTTGCTCGCTGGGCCGGAAAGCGGCTGCCGACGGAATTCGAATGGGAAGTCGCTGCCACTGCTGGCGAAGCTCCGCACAAGGCCGCTGCTACGCAATCGCTACGCCCGAGGCGCGCTGAACCCGGCGAGACGAAATTGCCCAAACAGCTCTTCGGCGATGTCTGGCAATGGACTGCGAGCGCCTATCTTCCGTATCCCGGATACAAGCCGCCCGCTGGCGCAATCGGGGAATACAACGGCAAGTTCATGGTGAGTCAGCAGGTCTTACGCGGCGGCTCCTGCGCAACGCCCGAAGGACATTCCCGTCCGACCTACCGCAATTTCTTCTACCCCCATCAGCGCTGGCAGTTCGTCGGTCTGCGCCTGGCTTCGGAGATCGACTGATGCGCCGTACCCAAACACTCGCGAAATCCCGTGATGATCTCGCCGACATCGAAGATGAATTTGCGTTCTCCGTCATCGAGGGCCTTTCCAAGGCTCGCAAAGTTCTTCCATGTCGCTATTTCTACGATGCGCGAGGAAGCGAATTATTTGAGGAGATAACCCGGCAGCCCGAATATTACCCGACGCGGACTGAAGCACGGATTCTCGAAGAAAACGCCGACGAGATCGTTGAGAACATTGGCGATGGCGAATTGCTCGTCGAGTTCGGTTCCGGATCAAGCCTAAAGACAGAAATCCTGCTCGATCGCATTTTGCCGTCCGTCGCATACGTTCCGATTGACGTATCGGAAGCCGCGTTGGCCGATGCGAAAGCGCGGCTCGCGAAGCGTTATCCCGTCCTCGATGTTCGGCCCATCGTCGCCAATTTTTCCCGCGCGGTCACGCTCCCTCCTGATCTCGGAGAACGCCGGAAAACAGGTTTCTTCCCAGGCTCCACGATCGGCAATCTCTCGCCGCGGGAAGCGGAGGGCTTACTCGCCGTCTTTGGCAAAGTGATCGGCAAGGGTGGACGCCTCATCATTGGCGTCGATCTAAAAAAGGACCCACGGATTTTGATCGACGCTTACAACGATGCGTCCGGCGTCACCGCAGCGTTCAATCTCAATTTGCTTCATCGCATCAATCGCGAGCTCGGGGCCAACTTCGATCCAGATGATTTCCGCCATGAAGCAGTCTACGATCCGCAGCACGGCCGGATCGAAATGCATCTCGTCAGCACCAGCGATCACCGTGTGGACATCTGCGAACGCAGCTTCCGTTTCAAAGCCGGCGAAAGCATCCACACCGAAAACTCTTACAAGTATACCGTCGAGCAGTTCCGCGATGTTGCGTGCGCCTCTGGCTGGGATGCGCAGCGTGTATGGATAGACGCCAAGCGGCACTTCAGCGTCCACGAACTCATCTGGCGGTAATCACGAAGCCACTTCAACGGAGCGACCGGTTCTTCGGCTGCTCCATTGTCGGCTTCGTGACGGCTTATTAGAATACCATGCACGCCTTGCGCGGAGTCGCGTCGCGGCGCCGGCTCGGCCGGAACTTAGCGGTCGGGATCGAATCCGCGGATCGCCCACGCCGCCGCCAATCCGAACAGCCATAATGCGATCGGTGGTGCAAACAGCAATATAGGCACTTCGACGAAATCGCCCCTGCTGCTTAGGCTACCCTGCACGCCCTCCAGCAGCAGATAGATCGTCCAGCCCATGATCCAACCGGCTGAGATGAGGATCCAGATGCGGAATAGACCGCGTTTCCAATTCATCTCGCCCGAGCTGCTCATATCGACCGAGTCTCGGCGCGACAGTCCAAAATTCGGCATTCAGTCCTCCTCGATAGCGGCCGGAGACTACGCTTTCCGGGCCAGCTCGGCTAGGTTGTGTTTTGTCCCGCGTGCCATGCAGCAGCCACGGAGAGTTGACGGGGTGGAGTATTAAGAACGGAACTAGCGGATAACGAGCCACACTACGGCCGACGCTAAATGGTGCGTGCATTTTCAATCGACGTGATTGCCACACGATGCGGATTTCTAGCCATTATTCCAAAGCTGTAGTCCGCAGTTGCCCACCGAAAAGAAGAACAGGGATACGAATTCGAGCTCGTCCATCACGGGCTCCCTCATGGCAACGTGCACAATCGCATAATGCTCGATTACTTGATTGCAGAATTCCATTTTTGCTCAGTTTACCGGGACTGGACCGCAAAATATCGTCCTCGGCTCGCCCGCCTTGCCACGCTGAGCCATTGGTCGGGCCTGATCAACCCTGTTTCTCTTACGTCTGCTTATTGTGTTGGCAACGTGGATGGGAATACTCACCATCCGACACATCTCCGTCCTCAACAGGTTGCCGATAAAATCGGTGAAGCTGAGATGGACCAGAGTTCCGCTGGTGGGGATTTCAACGACATTGATCGAGATATTCGACGAGAAATGTCTGGCGA
>JAICLG010000032.1 GCA_025927515.1 Hyphomicrobium sp. | reverse complement strand
GGAACCCGTCCGCTTCGTGCTTATTTGTTGGAGCAACCGACTCGCGTTCCGCGGGCCGGCCGGTCGCGCAGTCCCTTGTATCGGCCGTGTGCGTTTGCTTGGATCGCCGGCCGTTGGCGCTGCTTGGAGCTTCTTTCCTCGCCGTGTTCGCGAGCCGCCAAAAAGTTGTCATCCCGGCCGAAGCGCAGCGAAGAGCCGGGATCCAGTTCTGCACGCGCGCTTCGATCTGGGTCCCGGGTCTCGCAGAAGGGCTCGCCCGGGATGACAGGCTGGACTGGGACGCGAAAGACGGTGTCATGTCGGAACGGGCGCGGCGAAATCGTCATAATAAGGCGACGCGCCGGGGCGAATAGAGAACCCAGCATTCAGCGGAGAGTACGAACAATGGCCAAGAACACGATTTGCGTCTGGTACGACAAGGACGCCGAAGCGGCGGCGCGCTTCTACGCCGAGACGTTTCCCGACAGCTCCGTCGGGTCCATTCACCACGCGCCCAGCGACTATCCGTCAGGCAAGGCGGGCGACGTGATCGTCGTCAACTTCACCGTCGCGGGAATTCCGTGCATCGGCCTCAACGGCGGCCCTGCTTTCGAGCATAGCCCAGCGTTCTCGTTTCAGATCGCCACCGATAATCAGGAAGAGACCGACCGCTACTGGAACGCCATCGTCGGCAACGGCGGCCAGGAGAGCGCGTGCGGCTGGTGCAAGGACAAGTGGGGCGTCAACTGGCAGATCACTCCGCGCGTGCTGACGGACGCTCTGGCGGCCGGTGGCGATGAGGCCAGGCGCGCGTTCGAAGCGATGATGACGATGCGGAAGATTGACGTCGCCGCTATCGAGGCGGCGCGGCGCGGCTGATCTCGGGATGGTCCCGCTTCGCGATCCCGGCGCGCGTTAAAAAGAGTAGCAGGCGACGAATAGATCCGCCACCTGCTCACTCCGTCTGCCTTCAACTAGTAGCCGTAAACTCCGACGGCGCCCGGTCCGACGTACACGCCGACGCCCGGTCCGCCGTAATAGTCGTCGTAGTATCCGTAATGGCGATAGCCGCGCCAGCCGTAGTCATCGTTGCGGCCATAGCGGCGCAGATGTTCGCGGTCCTGCCGGCTCAGATAATATCCAGCGCGATCCTTGGCGCGCGCACCTTCGACGCCGCTGATCGAGTCTGCCTGCGCGACTACTGGAGCGGCGATGGCTACGATCAAAGCTGCACCCGCCGCGGCGGCCCAATTCCGTTTCATAATCGATCTCCTTAACTCTGCGTGCGCGGGTCAGCGACACCGCGCTCATGTGTTGGAAACGCGACCGCGCTGGCCCTGTTCCGGACGTATGCGCGGCGGAGTAACCCACCCTGCCTTTGTTCGAGAACGCTTCGGAAACACGCTGAAAATATCGAATATTAACGATCAATCCGCGTGCTGAGTGGGCGTCAGAAACTCGTCGGTCAGCTGAGTGCGATCGTTCGAGACGAGATCCACAAAAAACCGGGCGGAAAATTCCGCCCGGCTTCCTCAAAGCACTACTGCTAAATCGTCGTGGGCTTTAGCTCACGGGCAGTACCAGATCGGTCCGACGAGGACGCAGCCGAGTGTTCTCCAGCCGCGCGGACGATGGTGATAGCGATGCCAGCCGCGATAGCGATCATAGCCGCCGCCGCGGTGATGGCGGTAATTACGCCGATAGTGACGGCGATCGTAGTGACGGTCGCCGCGGCGATCCCTCACGAGCTGGATGCCATTCTGGCTCTGGCTCAAGCCGACGACGCTTGTCGCCGCGGGCGCTGCGGAAGCGGCCGAACTGCCGATTGCCGTTCCCAGTGCCAAGAAACCTATAAGTACGAGACGCTTCATCCCATTTTTCTCCTAGCTGTTTTCAATTTTCGCTCTCGCGGTTTGCCATCGCCGCCAACTGCACAGCAGACGCACGCGCGCCACCTGCATTCTCCTTCTATTCCGTATCAAACGCACGAGCGGTGTATTTCCGCCGCATAAAAAGAAAAAAATAATTACGCCGGTTTTTTTCCGGCGAGAATTGAACTTCTCTATTGGTTCCCTCGTATTTGAAAAAAATTTTTATTCCCGTCTTTCGGTCACCGGCCATGCTTCTCGCGCCCATCCGGCTACGGGGCATCGGGTGAAGACCTACCCGCGAAGCCGTCCGGGGAACCCGTGCGCGTCGGCTGGGGCGCCGTTATTCCGTGGGCGTCCTTTCAAATCCGTGGTTATTTGGGCGACGCTCGTAACGCCTCGCTAAAGATTTCGCGGCCTAAATTCGCCCGGACATAGGAGTACACGCCATGCTCTCTCGACGCCATTTCTGCTGCGGCAGCGCCGTTGCGGCGAGCCTCTTGACCTTCGACCGGGCCTTCGCGGCCGATCAGTGCGCGGCGCTGACGCCGGAACGGCAAGCGGTTCTCAGTCCTGACGAGGCGCTCGAAAAGCTCGAGGCGGGAAACGAGAGGTTCGTCTCGCGCAACATGCGCAACTGCGATCTGCTTGAGCAGGTGCGTGCGACCTCGGGCGGACAGTATCCGTCGGCGATCGTGATCGGCTGCATCGATTCTCGCGTGCCGCCGGAGCTGGTGTTCGATCGGCGCATCGGGGACCTCTTCAGCGCGCGTATCGCAGGCAATGTCGTCAACGACGATATCGTCGGCAGTTCCGAGTTCGCCACCAAGCTCGCGGGCGCGAAGCTGATCGTGGTGCTCGGGCATAGTGAGTGTGGTGCGGTCAAGGGCGCCATCGACGGTGCCGAGCTTGGCGAGCTGACGCAGCTACTGGCGAAGATCAAGCCCGCGGTCGACGCGTGCAAGGATGTCCCCGGCGAGCATACGTCCAAGAACAAGGATTTCGTGCAGCAGGTGGCGATCGCCAATGCCCGGCTCGGCGCCGAGAAGCTGACAGACACAAGCGATGTTCTTCGCGATCTCGTAGCCGCCAAGAAGCTGAAGATCGTCGCGGCGATGCACGACGTCGCGACGGGGCGGGTCGCATTTTTGGAGTGAGGGCCGATAGCGCAATGGTGAAGGCCGGCCGATTGATTTAAACTGGCAGCGAAGCTTCGAGGCCGATCATGTCCGTGCTCCCGTTTTGGCAACGCCTGCTCATCACCCTCATCGCGATGCTGGTCGCGAGCTGGATCGCCGGGCTGATTTGGCAGTCGGTGTTCCGGTTTCCGCTGCCGAGCTATGTCGGTGGCTCGGTGGGCGGGCTCGCGGCGTTGCCGGTGTGGGATCTGCTGAAGCGTATCCGGCCGAATGATATGTGAACGCGCGCCCTCAGGCGCTCCGCGCCAGCTCCCCCGCAAAGGGGGAGCGAAAGAGTGCGACGACCTACTCGCGCAGGACGGAGCGGATCTGGTTCTCGTATTGGGTGATGGCCTCGAGCGCGCGGGCCTTCATCACGGGATCGGACTTTTGCGCGGCCGTGAAGCCCTCGATGGCGTCGCGGGCATTGTTGACGATCTGCGAGGCTGCCCCCTGCGGGTTCATCTCGCGGCTGGCGATTTTCTGCAAAAGCTGTGTGAGGATAACGCCGGTCGCGAGCGACAGGCCTGATAGCTCGGCGAGTTCGCGTTTGATGTCCGCGAGGGTTTCATTCGTCGTCGTCGATTCCGCCATGGTCTGACCTCCGGTGCAGCGCGATATCCGCCGCTTGCTAATACCTTGTTTGAAAAGGTGCAAGGCGTTCCCAATGTCGCGCTCAGCTCGCGCTCGCCTCGGATGGGGCGTAGCATCGCCGCCAAATAGCGAAGGAGGCGCACGATGAGATCGTCTTTAAACATCACAACCGCGCTTATTTTTGCCGTGGCCGCCCTCATGCTCGCGCCCGCAGCCTCGGTTCGTGCCGACGCCGCGCCGGACGAATCCGCAGGCTCCATCGAGCAGCTGTTGAAATCCGGGTGGGAAGTTGCGGGCTATTCCAGCAACTCGGATAATCGCTCGACATTCATTCTGTTCAAAAATCCGGCGCAATCGTACCTCGTTCAATGCCTTGCGGGATATGACGTGACGCGCTCGCCGCGCACCTTTGAAAATTGCTATAAGCTTAAGTGAGCACGGCACGCGATCGATTGGGGGGACGAATTCCGGATGCATCAGGCCGATCGCTTGAGCAGAGCCGCATGGGCGATCGTCGGCCTGCTTTGGGTCGTCGCGACGCTCAATTATCTCGATCGGCAGCTCGTCGTTACGATGCCCGGGCCGATCAAGACCGATCTGCAGATCGGAGACGAGCGCTTCGGGCTGCTGTCGTCGGTGTTTCTCTGGGTATACGGGTTGTGCTCGCCGATCGCGGGGTACGTCGCGGACCGCGTTGGCAAGCGGCCGGTCATCATCGCGAGCCTGCTGATCTGGTCGGCGGCGACGTTCATCACGGGCATTGTCCATTCTTTCGAAGCGATGCTCGCGGCGCGTGCGATGCTTGGTGTCAGCGAAGCGTTCTACATGCCCGCAGCGGTCGCGCTGATCGTCGAATACCATCGCGGCTCGACGCGCAGCCGCGCAACCGGATTGCATTTGAGCGGCGTCTATGCGGGCTCGGTGCTTGGCGGTCTCGGCGGCGCGTTCGCGGAGCTGTTCGGGTGGCGAACGGGCTTCGTCGTGATGGGGGGGATCGGCGTCGCCTACGCACTTGTGTTGATGATTTTCTTTCCGCGTCCTGAACCGGAGTCCAAGCCGGTTGCATCAGTGCGGCGGCCGCCATCGAAGTTTCCAGATGCTGGCGCTTTTGCCTCGCTGCTCGCGACGCGCGGCTTTCTATTCTTGCTCGCAATGAACCTTCTCAATGGCGCTGCCTATTGGCCGGTGAGAAACTGGCTGCCGGAATTTTTTCATTCCGAACTCGGCGTCAGTCAGGCATGGGCCGGTATTTACGGACCGATGGCGTTCAACGGCGCGGCTTTCGCCGGCATGCTCATTGCCAGCCACATTTCCGACAGGTGGTCGATCCGGAACGAACGCGCGCGGGCGCTCGTGCCAGCCATTGGCTTCATGATTGCAGCGCCTTGTCTCTTTACCGTCGGCGCGGTCGAATACGTTCCGATCATCCTTGCCTGCGTGCTCGCCGCCGGCATGTCGCAAGGTTTTCTCGACGCCAATCTCATGCCAGCGGCATGCACGGTTACGGATTTCCGCCATCGCGCGACAGCCTACGGCCTGTTGAATTTCGTCGGCACGACCGCAGGCGGCGTCATGACGTATGCCGGAGGCATGCTCAAAGAACAGCACGTCTCCTTCGGCACGACGTTCCAGGCCGCAAGCATGCTGATCTTTGTCGCCGGGCTCTGCCTGTTCGCAGTTAAGCCAACGCATTCCGGAAGCCATGAAGCGGATGCTGATCGCACGCTTCAAGCTCTGCCAAGCGAGGCGCGTTAGATTGGATCATGAGGACGATGGAATGCCTTCAGCGCATTAGCTTCGGACAATCGGCCATGCGATGAATGCGAACAAGATCATCGACAACAGTATGCCGATAGAACCAATGGCTGCGAAGGGTTCGCCAAGGTCCGGCTTTCCGCCGAAGATCGCGAAGAGCCCCGCGAGAAGAACGACGAGACTGATTTCTGCCATCCAGAAATGAGCGTTGGCCAACCGGTTCACCGCAGCGCTCGGAAATGCGTGATAGAAGAATCCATAGATCGCGAACGTCACCCAGCCGATCAGCACGAAATGTGCGTGTGTTGGCATTTGCGAGTGATCTTGAGTCATTCCCATGAAGAGACCGAGCATCATGCCAAGTACGGCATAGATGAGTGCACTTGCAAAGAAGCGGCCAGCATTTCCAGTCATGGCAATCCTCCCAATCTGACGCAAAGGCGCTCGCGCCTCGTGATCGGCTCACGGCGAGCACTCAGTCTTCGTACGGTCAGGAAAGCTTGCCTAGGAGGACCGAAACGGCCTGGCGCGTTCTCCACAGGTTACCCGCTATTCGGCGTCTGAAAATCAAGCCAAAGGCTTCAACGGCGCGGGTGGATGGTTTGGCGCCCGATGGAAATATTTCAGTGTCAGATACGCGCCGATCCAAGATCCGACGATGGCGAAGCCAACATAGATCCAATTGTTGGTATAGCTGATGACGGCAAACGAGGAGAGCATGTACCAGATCCCGCTCCAGTTCGCCGCCGCAAGTGGACGCCGGGCGACCACCGACGACGTAAACATCACGTAAGCTGCATCCGTCGCCGCGGTCGCGATCAGCACGCCCGCACCGATCCAGTAATCAACCGTCATGGCAATGCTCCCTACCAGCGCACCTTGTTCAATCCAAAGAACCTGCTGAACATCTTGCGCATCACAGTCGAGGGTAGTTTCCCGCGCGCGAAATGCTCGAACTTCGCAGTCGGACCGACGGCGTAGCGGAAGCGAGGTCGCTTCGCATCGAGCGCCTTTGCGACGGCCTTCGCGACCTCGACAGGATCGCGCGCCGTTTTCTTGACGTAGGCGTCGATGGTCACCTCGAGGTGGCGCAGCAACGGCCGATAGGCGCTCGTCTCCGGCAAGACGCGCGGAGAGCTTTCCCAAATGCTCGTGCGATAGGCGCCCGGCTCGATCAGCACGATCTCGATACCGAAAGGCTCGAACTCATATGCGACGGATTCCGCCCATCCTTCGATCGCCCACTTCGATGCGCTGTAAGGTGAGTTTCCGGGTTGCCCCGCGAACGCGGCCTCGCTTGATATGATGACGATACGGCCGTGGCGCTGTGCACGAAAAGCCGGCAACAGATGCCGCGTCAGTGCGAGCACGCCGAAGTAATTGACTTCCATGATGTGCCGAATATGCGCGTCGTCCAGATCCTCGAATGCGCCGCCGACCGCGACGCCTGCATTATGCACGACCGCGTCGAGCGGCTTGTTGCGGAGGTCGAGAAGCGAGACGGCCGTCTCTATCGATCGCGGGTCCGTAACGTCCAATTGCTCGACGCGCACCTGATTGCCGACGCCCGCAGCCGTAACGGCACGATCCAGTTCGCTGCGCTTTTCGAGATTGCGCATCGTTGCGACGACGTTCCAGCCGCTTTTAGCAAGCTCCACTGTCGTCGCGAGGCCGAATCCAGACGACGTTCCGGTGACGAGAACCGTTGGCATACTCGGAGTGCTCCGCTGATATACGCTGCCGAAATCTCACACGATTTCAGAACTCACATTATTTCAGAAATCCCGGCGCGGCGAGCCATCGGAGGTCTCAGAAGGGAGATGTCCGGCACGTTCATGGAACAAGTTTACCAAGGGCCGCGTTGTTGGGCGGGGTAAGTATCTCGGAGTGGCAGTCGCATTCTCAAACGGGAGGTAAACCCATGAAAATCGCAGTTCTCGGGATTTGTCTTGCAACTTTAGCGCTCGGCGCGTGCCGCCGTGAATCGCCGGAATATACTCCGATGAAGCTTGGCGCTGCTACGGGCGCGGCCCAGCACGTCAGCCAGCGATAGCCGTCTTCATCGGCTCTTGAATCATCCCGACTTTCTTGCGAAGCGCCGAACGCTTGGCGCTTCGCAGGATTCAATCATAGATGTAAGTCACCATAAACGTCCTGTCGGCGACGTTGGAGCCGGTCGGTGGAATGGGATAGCTCGTCTGTTTCGCAGCGAAGACGACGCTCTGATTGAGGGATGAGTTTTTCGCGCCGGCAAGCAGGCGTACTTCGGCAACGTTGCCGGACTCCGTCAGCAAAATTCGAATCGTTACGCGACCGAGCACGTCGGTGAGTTGCGGCATGGTCTGCTGCAAAGCTTGTATCACCGCGCGGGCGAAGGCGTCGTTCAATCCTGACCGGGTGATACCAGGCGGACGTTGCAGACCGGCGGAGCGGCCGCCACCGAACGACGGGTTCATCAAATTTTTGGGCGTCGACAAATCGAGCGCTGCCATTCGCTTCCGTTTTTTCGGCGACGCTTTCTTTGGTGACGATTTTTTGGCCTCGGTTTTCGGCTTGGGCTTTGGCTTCGCCTCGCTTTCCATGTTCGCAGGATTTTCATCCTGCAATGAGAACAGGTCCGGGGCGTCGTCCGGCGACTTAGGGTCTTCTTGCTTGGCGACCTTTTCCTCGGGCTTGTCGTCGGGCTTCGCTTCATCAGGCGGGGTTTGCTCAGGCTTCGCCTGCTGCTCCTCCGGTTTCGGCGGCTCTGGTTCGGGCGGCTGCGGCTGTTGCTCGGCCTTCTGCGGCTGAGGAGGTTGCGGCTGCGGAGGCTGTGGCTGCTGTTGCGGGCTCGGCGGCGGACCGGGCGGAGGCTGAGGCTGCTCGGCGACCGTGCTCCTGCTTTCGAGATCGGCTTCGGTCACGAGCGATACGCTGATCGCTTTGTCGGCGCCTGTCGGACTGCCCAGACGCTTCGGCTTGCTGGCGATCGCGCCAACGAACAGCGACGCGTGCAACACCGTTGCACACGCTAGCGCAATCCAAAAATTGCGTTCACGTCTGGTGGTCCCGCTCCACTGTGCGAAACCGGCAGTCGTGAGACCAGCTGCCTGATCCATTCCCCTCGATGCTCATCCAGCCGGGTCGGCCCCAATGCAAAAGATTAGCCGGTTGCCCTTCACCGAGCCAGAAGTGATAAATGATCGGCGGAAAAACGCCGAGATGCTGCTATCGTTTGTGCGTAACTCTGCGCTGCGAGGTCGCGGGTCCCGACGCGAATCGGGGCCATGATGGCTTCGCTGCTATTCCCCAAATCCCGGCTTACATGCGCGCAAGCGGCAAATGGGAGTTTTCGATGCCTCGTAAGCGTAGTTCTCCCTCGCAAGCTCCAGAAAAAAATGGCGAAAGCACGGAGACCGGCAAGATTCGCTCGGGAATCGGGGGGTGGACGTTCGAACCTTGGCGCGGTGTTTTCTATCCGGATGGCCTCGCCCAAGCCAAGGAGCTGCATTACGCGAGTCATCATCTCCCGACAATCGAGGTGAATGGCACCTACTACAGCACGCAGAAGCCGCAGACGTTCGCTCGCTGGGCGGCGGATGCACCGGAGGATTTCATCTTCACGCTCAAGGGGCCGCGTTATGCGACGAACAGGCGCGAGCTGGCGGGTGCGGGTGATTCCATCACGCGCTTTCTCGAATCGGGCATCACCGAACTCGGGCGCAAGCTCGGCCCCCTGCTCTGGCAGTTCGCGCCGACGAAGAAATTCGACGAAAGCGACTTCGCTGCGTTTCTCGATCTGCTTCCCGAAAAATTCGATGGGCAGCGGCTGCATCACGCTCTCGAGGTGAGGCACGATTCCTTTTGCACGCCCGTCTTCATCGACCTTGCACGAAAGAAATCGGCGGCCGTGGTTTTTGCAGATCACGCGAAGTATCCAGCGATCGCCGATGTTACGAGCGACTTTGTCTATGCGCGCTTGCAGACGGGCAGCGACGACATTCCGACCGCATATTCACCGAAGGCGCTCGGTGAATGGGCAAAGCGCGCCAAACAATGGGCTGCGGGCGGCGTGCCGGGCGATCTACCCGTGATCGATCGTGACGTGAAGATCAAAACCAGGCCACGCGATACGTTCGTCTTCTTCATCCACGAGGGCAAAATTCGGGCGCCGCACGCCGCGATGGCATTCATGAAGCTCGTTGCTGGGTAGGGCGTCAGCCACCGGCTGTTTTAGCCCGCCGGAATGCCTACCAACGCCTGCTGCGCAGATATCTCCTGCGAGGCGGGTAGCGATATTGCGGAGGCCTATAGAGCCGCGAGTCCGGATAGTAGCCGCTCGGAGCACCCCATCGTCGCAGCATCTCGGCATCGTACTCGCTGATAAGGCCGGCGCGATAATTGGCGCGGGCATGCTCGACATCGAAGAGCGTCTCAGCGTGCGCCGGGCTGCCAAGAACAATGGCGGCGCTTCCCACGGAAATCAGGAGACCTATCAGCTTCATCTTTCAATTCCTGTGAGGATGCCGACGCCGTACGCGCCCATCCAGCCAGACGCTAACAGAGTGCACGTTGCATGCGCGACATGACTTATCGACGCCAGAGCGTTGGACGTCCGCCTCGAGTGATCGCTTTCTTATATATGTGATTTCCGGAACCTAACCGGCTCTTAGAAAACATAGTAATCAAAGAGCTTAGCGCAGCAGGCGCGGTCTTGTGCGGGACAATAACATCGTCCTCAGTATAAACGGGGCGCTCCAGTGGCCTCGCCTCTGCCATGTTGATGCGGCCGAATCTGTTAGACAGGGAGAATTAATCGGGTTGGCGGCGATAACTGCGCCTACCCTCACCAACGACGGAGCGCACTCATGTCGGACCGGACGCAACTCGCAATAGGCCGTAATTCCATCTCTGTCCCGCGCTTGACGAAGCGAGCCGTCGAAGCCGCCATGGGCACTGCACTGACGTCGTCCGTTGCGCTTGTCATTCTGGTCTTGAACAACGTGCTGACCGGGCGCGGCGGGTGGATGAATGGTTTCGAAGTCTGGCTGTCGTTCATGCGCCAGCCTGCCATTCTCGGTACGATGATTTTGACGGCGTTTGTAACGTCGCTGTTTCTCGCCTGGCAGCGCGATGGCGGGCTCAAGCGCTAACGCTCAGAGCTACTTCGGGCGCCAGCGACAAATAGAAAAGGCGAGGCACGCGGGCCTCGCCTTTCTTGTTTCGATCGTCCTGCGACGAGCAGATGAACGGGTCAGCTCTTAAGGGCCGCGTTGCACTTGCTGTAGTAACCGCCGCCCTTCTGAATCCACCTCATGCCGCCGTTGCCGTTCGTCGCCTTATTCGCTTTGTATTGGTCGAGGCAGGTGTGCATGCGGGCCCTGCCCGCAGACTCCTTGGAATACTTCGGATCGACGGACTTCGGAAATACGGCGCCGGATGCTGTGGTCTTCGTTGCCGGCTTGCTTTCCGATTTCGTCGGCGTTGCAGCTTCGGCTCCGGAGCATTCGGATTTCCGGAATTCGTTCCACGACTGACCGTTCAGCGTACCAGCTGTTTTCGCGGCTTTGTATTTTACGCTGCATTCCTTGGTCGAGAGCGCCGAACTCGGCCCGGCGGATATAATGGCGAAGGCTCCAAGTGTTGCGGCGGAAAGTAGAACTCGAGAGATCATCTATAGTCTCCTTGGACGGCGACGACGCCCAGATGACCGCGGCAGACTGCGGCTCTGACGCCCATGGGCAAGGTGCATGCCGTATCGTTTTACTCCGACCGGACATTCCCGCAAAGATATAAGCTTCCGTTTCCTTTGCCGAAACACGAAACGCTTGTACTTACGAAAAAGTATACGCTGACGTCCGATTTCTAATCCCGGATGGAAGTATCGCCGTTTTATTCGTGTTTTATTTCGATCTCCAAACACAATAGAACGAAAACTGGAACAAAAGTCATGGTCCGGACGATGCGCGAGGGCAGCCTATTTTTCATTGTCGCTACACTTCCTTTCGCTCTGGCCGGCACAGTCATCGCACAACCGGCGGCGGACGATAAGGAAACGGCGCGACTGCCTATAGAGCAGTTGACCCCTTACGACGTCGGCTCCCGCTATGGGCAGGCGCTCGGCGCTGTCGAGATCTGCCACGGCGTCGGCACGACGGCGAAGGTCCCGCCGCTCAATACGCTCTATAACGGCGCCGATCTCAAAAGCTTCAAGGCCCAAGCGACGAAGATTTATGATGCCTGGATCAAGCTCAAGCAATGCAGCCTCGTAGACCAGCCAAGCGAGTGCAAGGTCATCGTCGACGAAAGCTGCGCCGCCGCCATTAGCGAGATCGGCCCTTCGGGAACCGTGCTTCCCGGTCTGGTCGAGCCTCCACATTAGTTAGGCGGGACCCTTCATCTTCCGCTCGGAGACTGCCAGCTTTCGGCAAATACATTTGATCCTGGCGCGTATGCCCCTTAAAGGCCGCGAACGAAACAGGAGAAGAAAGATGGCGGACCTTTCGAATCTGCGTGTCGGCTTGACCGGATCGGCGAGCACGCTCGTAACGGAGCAACGGCTCGCAACCGTCGTTGGAAGCGGCGATGCCCCCGTTTTTGCAAGCCCAATGCTGATTGCTCTAATGGAGGCGGCGGCCGTCGACTGCATCGAGGCACAGCTTCCGGAGGGGCATCAGAGTCTCGGAATGCATCTCGACGTGACACACTCGTCGCCTACCCCGCTTGGTTTTACCGTTACCGCGACGGCGACGCTCAAATCAGTCGACGGCCGCAAGCTGGTCTTCGAAGTGGTTGCGCACGACGGCGTGGAACGTATCGGGTCTGGTCTGCACACGCGCGTCGTCGTCGATACGACCCGTTTTATGGCACGCTTGGCGGCTAAATCGCTGCCCCGCCCCTAAATCAAGTTGCGTGCCAGGCTTTGAGCCGTTGACCTTAGGACGTAAGTTTGCTGACCATCTTTGCGCGTGCGTTCTGGAGCTTTAAATTCATGCGGCCGGTCGTCTGTATTATTGCCACGCTTGCTCTCGTCGTTTCGCTGCGCGCGGCGGAAGCGGCGACGTGCACCGCAAACGATTTCGCGGCGGCCGTCGATCAGTCCGGCGCCAGTCTGCGGGCATTGACGCTCGAAGCCCAGCCAAAGCTGCAAGAGAGAATGCGCCGATATAAGGCGGCAAAGAAACTCGGTGACGACGCCTACGAAAACACGGCGCTCGACGCAATTCGCGACAAAAAGCTCGACGAGTTCGACAAGAAGAGCAGCGATCTGCTGCTGACGGTCGACTCGCTCGGGCGGGTCGAAGACGGTGCGCCGCCCGATTGCGCCAAGCTCGAGAAAATGAAGACCGCCGCTGCCGAGCTCAACAAGGTCATAAAGGCTAAATCGGATTATATGCTGCGTCGCCTCGACGAGAAGATCGCCGAGGCGGAACGACAGGCAGGCCAGCAGACGACTCCGCCGGCCGCGCCGCCCAAGCCGCCCGCCACGGCAGAAAAGTCCAATCCCCCGGTGCCGCCGCCACCGGCGAAGCGCGCGGCTACAGCACCGGCTCGGCCGGCTCCGGCAACGCCTAGTTGGACAGCCGACACGAAGCCGAACGACGCCTACACAGGTCCGAACCTTGCGATGCGCGGCCGAGGCGATGTTCCGGGGCTGCCACCGCTGCAAGAGGATGGCTACACGATCGACGAAATTCGCAGTGCCACGCGCGGCTTCTTCGGCACGATCTCGACGAATCTCGCGAGCGTCATCGAGCATGCCTTCAAGCAGATGGGCCGCCCCACGGGCTATGTTCTGGGGACTGAAGGCGGAGGCGCATTTCTCGCCGGCCTGCGCTTCGGCAAAGGTAAGCTCTACATGCGCTCCGAAAGGGACGTGCGCGACGTCTATTGGCACGGCCCTTCCGTCGGTACCGACGTTGGTGCGTCGGGATCGCGAACGCTATTCCTGATTTATCGTATGCAAAGCCCGGACGACATTTATCGGACCTTCACGGGTATCGATGGCTCCGCCTATTTCGTCGGCGGGGTCGGCCTCACGTTGTTGAAAGGCGGACCTGTGATCATGGCGCCGATACGGTCCGGGGTCGGCATGCGGCTCGGCGCCAACGTCGGCTACGTCCGCTTCACGGATCGGCCGACATGGAATCCGTTCTAAGCATCAAACGGAAAAGGCCCGGTGGTGGACCGGGCCTTTATCGTCAATTCTCTTGCGCGCGACGTCTCAATCGTCGGCGTAGCCAAAAATGCCTCGCCGGGGGCGCCTGTAGTCGTAGTCCGCACTCCGGCGATGATCCCTGCGATATTGCCGTCGGGCATAGCCATCATCGTAGGCAGAATCGTCATTATCGCCGTCGGCCCAGAACCAACTGGCCTGGTTATCGGCATATCGGTTCCGACGGGAATCGTCGCGACTTGCGATCTCCGGGTCGTATCTCCAATCCGGTCGGCCGTAGACCGTTACGCGTGTTCTGGCCATTCCGTGACGCTTCACGAGATTATAGAACGTCGCGGCGTGAGCGGTGGAAAGGCGAATGCATCCGTGTGATGCGGCACGCCCCAAGGCGGCCGTGTGATAGGTGCCGTGTACCGCAACGCCGCCGTGGATGAAAACGGCATTAGGCATCGGCGACATATCGTACTTCCGCGAATACCACATCTTCTCCATCCGTTGCGGACGGAAGGTGCCTGTCGGCGTTGGAAAAGCAGCGACGCCGGAGGATATCGGCCAGCTGTATTGTGTTTGCCCGTCGACCTTCACGATCATTCTCTGAGATCGAAGATCGATGTTGGCCGTAAGCGTGGGGCGTAGGTTGACTTTCGGCTTGGCGACGTGCTCGGTGCGTGCCCGAGGATTTTCCGTTGTCGCTCCGGCCTCCGTCGTTGTTCCGGAGGAAGTGTCGGCTGCTGCGGCGACTTTATTTCCCGAACCGGCGGGTTGAGCAACGACGGGAATGGCAGGCGAAGCGGCAAACAATAACGCCGCCAAATAACGTGCACGCAACATCACTCTCTCCTTACGCAATACGCCGTGCCAACTATTTGCACCATACGCGGCTTGCGGCCAAATCGTTAATGAAAATGGGAATAGTCTAAACCAGATCCTTACAGCCGCGCGTTGTATTGCGGCTATAAGATGGCCTTCTTTCGGTGTCGTCCAGCCGTCATGCCGATCTTACGTTGTACTCAGCCGTACCGAGAAGTGCTGAATCGGCCATGCCGAAGCAACCGGGATCAGTTTCCAAACAATAGGTCGAAGAATGATTTCGGCTTGGCGTAACGCCGCTGACGCGACTCGCGAGGTTGCGGCCCGCCATAAAGCTGATCCCACGGAGCCCATGATTGCCCCGCATCGGGTCTTCGTTGCGCGGCCCCGTTTCCGACGACCGCCACCGCGATCGGACGAAGCTGATATTCGTCGGTCACGCCGTCGACGCTCGCAACTTGCAGCTGATCTCCATCCCACGTCCAGGTCGCAACGCGAGTGCCTTGCTTGTTCGGCTGAATGCCGATGACCTTACCTTGGGCGATGTCGATGATCGCAGCCAATTCGGTTTCTTCAGGGCCGTTTTTGCCGGCGACACGTCCGCCCGAAAATCGCAAGATGCCATAGCTCGCGTACGGCGGCGCCTTGACCTCCCATTGCAGCAGCTTCGGCAGGCCGTCGCCGACCATCTCCAAAGGAACGTGGATCTGGCCGTAGTCGTCGCTCACCGCGAAGTAGTCCTTGCCATGCTGGAAGACGTGCCACTTGGCAATATCGAGCGACGGTTGCGGCTTATCTTTGCCGTCGTCGATGGGAGCGCCAAGCCGCTTCAGAGCATCGGCTGCGAATTGCCAGCTCGGCTTCAGCTGCAGGACGTGCCTCAAGTCGGCGATAGCTGCATCGGCCTGCCCATTCGCTTCCGCGATTTCGCCCCGCGCCCACAACGCCTCGGGCGAATTTGGATCGAGCTTGATGGCCGTTTCGACGTCTTTCTCGCCGATGTCGGCTTGCCCATTCTGCTTGTAGACCACGGCGCGGAACGCGTAAGCGACAGGCGAACGCGGATCGAGTTCGATTGCGCGGTTCAAGTCGGCGTAGGCGTCGTCAGGGGCGTCCCCGAGTCCGTTGGCGAGCCCGCGACCTTCATAGGCAGCGCTCGATTTTCCATCGAGTTCAATGGCGTGGGAAAAATCCTTCAACGCGGACGCGGTATTGCCGTCGAGCAGATAGGCATAGCCGCGAAT